>JADYXQ010000129.1 GCA_021772135.1 Candidatus Obscuribacter sp. | reverse complement strand
TGGGCTTTTGTTTTTTAGTCATGAATCTCTCCTTCTGACATTCTATGTCTTGGAGCGAATCAGCACTAGTTACTGTCTGTTAATTGGGGGAAAGATCAAAGGCCTTGAGCAGAGCCGAGGCGCTGTCGGTACCGGTGGCTGCAAAATACTCAAGCTGTGAGAGTAGTTTGGACTGCAAAAGTGTCGATGTATCAGCCTCGCAACTTAGAAGAATCAAACTTTTGAGATTTTTCAAAGCCGATAGGGTTCGCAAGCTGGTACTGGCATGATTAAGGTCCAGTGTCTGCAAGGAAGTTAATCGCGATACAGATAATATAAGTTTGGCGGAATTTTGAGAGGCGTCAACTATGAGCCAGTCTAAATCTGATGGACGGAAGCGTGACAAAAGATCAGGATAGATTGAAGTAATGTGGCTGGCTCTAAGTCTAATACGGGTGGAGGGATTTAGTAAGATTGTGCCTCTGGCCTGCGCGTTACCTGTTTGAGTTTTACCGGCGCGTACTGGTTCTGAATAATTGACCCATCCAATTGAAAACTTCTCCGGAAAGTCAAAACGTTTGTACTTTTGACCGTTGCCCACAATCTCGCTTGAATAAAAGCCGCTGTGCGATTGCAAATATAATTGAGCATACTTTCGTTCGGCCTCATCATGGTCTAAGATATCGCTATTGTGCCGTTGCTGCACTTGGTCAATAAAAATATTGCCAGCTGTCGAATTTTCGGCAGCTGGTGTGTTGATTTTATTAGACTGGCTCTCGTAAATTTTTTTACTGCCGTCGCTGTTCCACCAGAAGGCGCCAGCACCGCCAACGAATAGCAGTAAAACAATTATTACAAGCGGTATTAGCAGCAGTTTTAATTCCTTGCTTTTTTCAGATTTTTCATTCGAACGCTCAGTGCGAAAAGCTTGCTCCGTAGCCCTTACCACTTTCCCATCTTTGAGGCGTTCGAGATCTAAATGTAATTCTTTAGCTGATTGGTAGCGGTCACGCGGTAGTTTCGCCAGACATTTATCAATGACAAGTTCTATTGATCTAGAGCAGGGTTTTCCTGGAATCACTTCACTGAGCAGCGGCGGTTCGGCCTCCTGATGCATTATGGCAGCTTCCAAGGCGCTGGCACCTTCGAATGGCACATAACCGCTCAAGGCTTCGAACATAGAGCAACCGATGGCATAAATATCGGTGCTTTCATCCACCGGATCGCCCGCACATTGCTCCGGACTCATATAATAAGCGCTGCCGAAAACCTCTCCCACAGCAGTGAGATTTTGTAATTGTTTTTTTCACCCATCAGTTTTGAAATGCCAAAATCGAGAATTTTTACTTTGGGCTTGTCACTGGCAGAATGACAAAGAAAAATATTGGCAGGCTTGAGGTCGCGATGAATAACACCGTTGCGATGAGCGTAGGCCATGCCGTCTAAGACCACCATGAAAATTTCGATTGTAATATTCAGAGTTTGCGGGCCGTCTTCAGCGAGAACTTCTTCGAGATTGTGCCCTTCAATTAAGTCCATCGAGTAGAAAGGTAAACACTTTTCGTGAATGCCTAAATCGTAAACCCTGACAAAACTTTCGTGGCTTAACGACGCCAGGGTACGGGCTTCAGCTTGGAAGCGCAGCCAGCTTTGTTCGTCGACTAACTCAGGGCTCAATACTTTTAAAGCGAATATTCTTTGCAATGCCAGGTGCTCGGCCTCGTAAACAATGCCCATACCTCCCTGACCGATAATCGAACGAATGTCAAAAGTGTTGCCAATTACGCTGCCGACAACGACGGCGGCTTCTGCTTTAGACAAAGAAGAGCTATTTTGCCTGGTTGCGAATTGCCTTTTTTGTGCGACTCTACTGGCGGTGCCGGTGCGGCTGCCGATTCTTTTAACTAATGGTTTTCCTTGATGTCCGGCACATTGGCATCGCAATTCCTTAAAAAAGGTATGCAGTGAAAGAACCGGCACGTGTTTCTTCTGGTCGCGCCTTGTCACAGTTATGGCAAATGTTGTTGGCTCTCGCTTGACCAGACTTGCTGCTGCTTTTTAATTTGTGGCAATGACAGTACTTATGCTGGAAGAAGAATGAGGTTACCGAACCTGCGCGTGGAGCCAGGGCTTGCTTCCCGCAATTCTTGCAATAAATTGGCTCGTGGACCATTCCAGTACCTGTTTTAAATTGCCCAGTACCTGTTCTAAATTGCTTTCTACTTTTCTTGATTCTTTAACTCGGCGACGCCTAGCTTTAAAAGCTTGCCCAGTTGAGTAAAGCCGATGGCTAGATCGTCGCAGGTGGCTGCCAGCTTTTTACGGTCCACCGATTCACCAATTAGTCCCAGGCCAGTAAAGACATGTTCGACTCCCGTGGCCAGTTTGGGAAAGTCAGTAGACTCAATTGAGTCTTTAAGTTTTTCGCCCACTCTCGTCACCACAGCCATAATTTGGTCTACGTCTTTGACACCATCTTTGTCTAGATCTAGTTTCTTCAGGTCTTCCAGACGTTCTTTCACATAATCACGTGCTGAATCTACTGCCACCGCAGTAAGCGTTTTCTTTATTAGCATTTTGATTTTCGCCCCTTTTGAGATGCTCATTATAGCTTTTAGAGCAGGCGTTTACCTCCAGGTCATCTTTCGCAGGGCCGGCAGAGCCTGCCGTAACGAAGTTTGATCTTGCGGCATAAGCGAAATGCTGAATGGAAATTGTATTATGGCCAGTTTTTTAAATTTCTTCAGTGATGGCAGGCACTTTTCGTCAAGGTCGTAACAGTCTGAGATGTCGAGAATTTTGAGATTAGTCAATGCCGTCAGAGTCGCTAGATCAGCGTTTTTAATTGCCGAGCTGATAGAGAGTCGACTGAGATTTTTAAAGGTGGCAATTCTGTCAATCTCTACTTTTGACAGCGGCGTAGTTCGAACTCTCAGGCGATAGAGAAGGTCAGGGTTTAAGGCTCTAAGATATGGCAAAACGCCATTTCTTTGCTCTACATCAAACGAATTTAGTTGACCGAATGTTTTAAGTTTGGCCAGTTCTTGGGCGTCGACATGGCAGTTTACCAGCGACAAAGCTTCAAGCTTTTTAAGCTTTAACAGAACTTTGAACGTCTCAGGAGGACAGGTTGTATCGACCAATTCCAAATCTGTTATGGTAGAAAAATGTGCCAGTGCCGGGAATATTTGCTCGGCATTGTTGGCTTTGCCCGAAATTTTCAAACGATTTAAATCGGTGGAGTCGAATTTGGATAACAAGGCTGGTAGCGTTTCACTAACAGCATTTGTAGCAAATCGAATTCGAGTATCTTGAGGTACATCAACTGTTCCAGTGGCTTCGTATTTGCGGCTGTCGCCTGTGGACTGGACCAAAATGTCACCAATTGAAAATGTTTTTGGAAAGGAAAATCGTATAAATTTTTTACCATTGCGAATAATTTTTGCGGCGTATTTTTCTGGATGACTTTTTAAATATGATTGAGCCAGAGGAATGTCGGCCAGAGGCGTTTTGTTCTCTTGAATTATATAAACTTCGCCCACTTCGCGTTTAAACATTGCCGCAGTGGATGGTTCGGCCGTGGCTGTGAACTGCGAAGCTGTTTCTGCTTGCCTTGACGGTACGCTGGCAATGCTCCAGAAGAAAATAGCGCTGCCTACCACCAGAAGCAGGCCGAGCAATACCGCGAGCGGTACCAAAAGCGGCACCGTTTTTTCGCCGCTTTCGTCGTCGGTCAGATTACGTTCGCTTCGGAAGGCCTGAACTTCTGCCAACACGGTCTTGCCTTGCTTAATGCGCTCGAGGTCTAAATAAAGTTCTTTAGCCGATTGATAGCGATCTCGAGGAGCCTTGGCCAGGCATTTATCTACGACCAGATCAAGAGCCGGCGGCATGGTGTGATCATCCACTATTTCCGATATTAAGGACGGTGGTGTTTCTTCGTGCATCAATGCTGCTTCGAGAGCCGTTTCGCCGGCAAAAGGCACATAGCCGCTTATAGTCTCAAAAATCGAGCATCCCAGAGCGTAAATATCTGAGCGAGCATCGACCTGGAGGCCGGAGCATTGTTCCGGGCTCATATAATAAGCGCTACCAAATATCTCACCTACGGCTGTAAGATTTTGCACTTGCTTATCAGCGTGCAAAAGTTTAGAAATGCCGAAATCGAGTATTCTTATTTCTTGATTTTTGTCACCGCTCTCGCTTGCGCAAAGGAAAATGTTGGCCGGTTTTAAATCGCGATGAATAATACCATTGCGGTGAGCGTAAGCCATACCATCAAGCACCGCCATGAATATTTCTATGGTTGCCTGCCAGGATAGCGGGCCGTCTTCGCCCAATACATCTTCGAGATTGCGGCCAGCGAGCAGATCCATTGAATAGAATGGCAATGATTTTTCGTGAATGCCCAGGTCATACACTTTAACGAAACTTTGGTGAGTGAGCGAGGCAAGCATTTTCGCTTCACCTTGAAAGCGCAGCCAGCTTTGCTCATCTACCAGCTCAGGGGCAAGTATTTTTAAAGCAAATGGGTTATGCAGAGTTACATGTTCAGCTTCATAGACCGTGCCCATGCCGCCCTGTCCAATTACTGAGCGAATCTTAAAAGTGTTGCCGATAACTGATCCTGAAGCAACATGTATATTGTTGCCTGTCAGCAGTGGTGTCGATAGTCTGGCGAGTTGTTGTTTTTGAGCGAGCCTTGACGCAGTGCCCATGCCCACTGTGGCACTTCTTTGTTTCTTTGCTTTAAAATTCGGACTTTTACACTGGCAGCGCAATTCTTTAAAAAGAAAACCGGTAAATGATCCTGCTTTTCTATTTTCAGATGCGGCCTTGCCGCATTGCTGACATATTTTATTTGTATCGTCCTTGTCAGGTTTATTCGAAGTAATAATAGCTTTGTGGCACTGGCAATAATTATGCTCGAAGAAAAATGAAGTAACTGACCCAGCTCGAGCGGCTAACGGTGGTTTGCCGCAGATTTTGCAAAATTGTAATTCAGCTGGCATACAAATTATTTGATCGGATGTGGGCCAGGATCTTCGCCTGGTTTTAACGGTTGGGTGGTGCGATTTAATTCTCTAGTGAGATCGCTCTGCAAAAACAATTCATTGTGTTTGCTATTGATCTCGACTTCTAAAAGACGCACTCTCGCTATCAAATTATCGAGTTGCGCTGCCGCTTTCTCAATAGTCGCGCGAATCTCATTCTGGTCTTTTTCGTTTACCAATTGCAGCAAAAATTGTCGGTGGCTAAAGAGCTCTTCACTTGCGCTGGGAGGGGGCGCGGGCAAGCTCAGGGCCACGCTGCCTGTTCCCTGTGGTGACTCAGGATTCTGTGGCACCGCGGCGTCAGGCGGTTGGTCACCGCCCCGCCGGCGTCTCAATTCTTCTTCCACCTGTTCGACCGTGATTGAATTGACCATCATCGGTCCGGCGCAAATTTCTTGCCACGGGGCACCGACCATAGCCTGGCGTGCAATCACTTCAAAGACCTGGCGGCGCACTCCCTCGCCATAGCCGCCACCATTAGATGCCGGCAATTTGGCACCAGAGAGCATCAGTTTATTAATGACGTCACTAATGGCTTTGTTGCTAAAAAGTGGTTTGTCAGCACTGGCGCCACTGAGGGTGGCGCAAGCAGGACAGAAGGCCCATGTGGAAAGTAATTCGGTTTGGCACTTCTGGCAATTCATTTTCTCAACCTGGTTGCGGGAAACACCGTGGATGCCTCAGAGTCTATAGCATTCTATCACCTGTTCATTTAGCGATTCGTTCGCGATTGGCTTTATGGATGGCTTTCCATTTCGCTTTTTCCAGCGCTGCTGCCTCTCGATCGTGTTTTCTTGTTTCGTAGGCTGCTTCTTTCGATAACTTGCGCCAGCTTGAATAAGTAGTCTCCACCATTGATTCACGCACTGCGCAGCCTGGCTCGCTGCCATGCAGGCAATCACGAAATCGGCATTGTGCGGCCAACTGCGCAATCTCTGCAAATACCTCACCGACGCCCGATTCTGCGTCAGCCAGTGCTAATTCGCGCATTCCGGGGGTGTCAATAATGGCGGTACCGTCGGGCAATTGCTGCAGAAATCTGCGAGTGGTGGTATGACGTCCTCTGTGGTCTTGCTGGCGAATATCATTGACAGCAAGGGTTTCAGATTCGAGCAGGCAGTTAATCAAGGTTGATTTACCGACGCCGCTTGAACCGACAAAGGCGATTGTTTTGGAAGCGCCGCAAAACGGCGCGAGCAGACCCAGACCGGTACCGTCATGGGCCGAAAGTTTGAGCACAGGGCCCTGAGCTACGGTTTTGATTTCATCCACCAGTTCGTCTGCACAAGCGGTGAGGTCGCACTTGGTTAGAACTACGGCGTAAGGAATATTGCAGCTCGCTGCGGCAATAACATAGCGTTCCAGCCGCCTGAGATTGAAATCTTTATTGGCGGCTACGGCAATAAAGAGGGTGTCCAGATTGGTGGCAATCGGTTGCAATTCACTGCTGCCGTCAACAGCACGGCGCGCAAAAAGATTTTTACGCGGCAGTATACGATCAATAATGGTGGCACCATCGTTGGTTTTTATGGCCACATAATCTCCTACCACAGGAAAATCTGTGGCAATATAGGCGCCATGTCTTAGAGAGCCGCTAATCTCGGCTCGTATGGGCCTGTCGACGGACACTGAATTTGAAACAACAAGGTAGGATCCGCGATCTTGTGAGACCACTCGAGCGCATGTGAGTGGCGGCTCAACGAGAGCCGCGATATTTTTTGGCAACATTGAATTTTCCTTCAATACTAGGGTGACGCTAGCGAAGGATACGTGAGCTAAATCAGTGCGCTATAGCTGGGCTAAAGAGGCGCTAGCGAGGCGTACGGGTTAGCTGCATCGCATCCGTATTTCACAATTACAATTTCCATTCACGCCTCCTTTTTGATAAATCTTCCTGCAGGGCAAGTGTTGCCAATATAGCTTGCGGCCACAAGTTGTGTCAAGGGCAAAATCAAATCATGAACAATCAGCTAGTGATGATCGTGATCGCAGGAACCACAGTCGTCGTCGTCGTGATCATTTAGCTCGAAATCGCTGTCGATGCCTTTCATGCGGGCCATGACAGCATCTGCGTTAACTTGATCATCCATGCCGACATAGCATTCATATGCCTGTTCCAGTGATTCCAGTATTTCCCAATGGGCCGGTCCTAAAAAACTCTGCAGTATTTCAGCATTTTTCAAAAAGTGTGGCAGCGCCTGATCGTAGTTTTTCATTTTAAATAGAACGAATGCCAGATCGTTTCTCATATCAGTGAGATCGAATAAAGTTAGAAAAGATTGACCGCCGGTGAGTTGTCGCTCGGCTATCAGCAGCGCTTTCTGGTGATAAGCGGCAGCCCGGTCAAACTGTTGGAAAAACTCTAAAAGCGACGCCAGCGAATGTATGTGCAAAGCAGTTAAAGCGTCACTGGAATTCTCGAATTTTGCCGCCCGAGCTTCGATACTATCAATCAATTCGTTGGCTGGTCTTTGTGTATCAATGTATAAATCAAGCAGTTCGGCGATGGTGGCATGAAATGGTAAAAAAGAATAGTCAATGCGTTCGGCTTCTTTCAATGCTGTCTTTAATGCCGTTCTTGCTTCTTTGTGATTTTGTTTTTCGGCAAAGTGGTGGGCGTTTTCCAAAAGGTCTTCCCAACGCTGCCAGCGCTTAGTGTCACCGTTGGCGGTGGCAATGACAAGCAGTTCACGGTTGGAAAGGTTTTGTGGATCGGCCGTTACTTTGGCCAGCCATGCAAGCGAGCCGGTAACGGCTAACCAGGCTGCTTCGGTGTCTTCGATGTATCTCGATAAACCGAAAGCTCTGAGGCTGACGCTAACTGCGGCCGCCTCTTTTTCCACCAGGCGATTGGCAATCAGCAAACTACCAGAGGCAAAACCGTGGGCCAGGGCACTGCGAGCAACCAGGGTGTCTCCCTCAAGAGCAAAATGCAATACGGCATTCAGGTAATGCCACTGCGCTTCATTGTCAGGATGGCCTTGGAGAAATTCTTGTGCTTTTTTGCATTCGCCCATTTGTATAAGAAAACTGGTGGCCAGGTCTACCAATAGCGGCTGAACCGCACTATCAAGTTGACTGAGCGGCGGGCTAAATTGTGCCATCAATAGATCTGTTGCTTCTTTTTGTGAACCGGCATTCCATTTTAGTTGCGCCAGATCGGCTACGGCAAAATGATAAAGTTCGCCAGAGGCCTCGTAGTGATCGTCGGCGTTTGCAGATTCTTCTGACTGTAGTTTCTCTACTTCTTTTTGCAGTGACGCTACGGCCTTCTGACTGTAATCCAGCGCCTGATCAAAGACTTCACTTTCGCGCGCCAGGATCATGTGGGCCATGCCGCAGGGCTCTTTGCTTACTTGCAGAGCTTTTTGTGCCGCAGCTACTCTTTCGTCGGCACTATTTGAATTTACCGCATCATCCAGAAGGTCGCCCAGCTCATTTTCACTGGTCAGGTAATGCAAGCCAATGTCTGAATGGACGTCAGATCGCAGTGTAGCCTTCGTCTTAAGGCTTGTAGTCTCGGTATTTCCCGCGCTATTTTTCATAAAACCTCAACTACGTTTAGGCCGCCGGCTGGCCGCCATGTAATCTTATCACTTGGCGGCTTTAAACTCATAAGTACCGTTGCCTTTGAGCTCGTCTCTCGCTCCCGCTCCTTTCAACCAGGTGAGAGCGGCTCCATCTTTTTTCAAGTAAGCATCAAGAAATTTAGTGGTAGTTTCTTCAATAATTTCATGGTGCTTCTGGTCAATTGCCTTGGGCGCTGCCCGCCTTCCGCCGTTGAAAACCATATGGTCGGCGCCTTCAAGAATTACCAGGTATTGGTCAGATTTGACGATGTTGTCGAAGGCGACCCGACGCTCACCAGCAGTGGTGTCATTTACCGGCGACGAATCAATTGTGCCGGTAAAGTGCAAACCAGGAATTTTGATATTGCTAAAGACAGCCGATGGGTCCTGGTTTTTCCGTGGCGGAGTGGGGCTTAGATAGATAGCGGCTTTTATACGAGCATCTGCGCTGGACATGCTTCTGCCATCAGGTGTGAAGAGGTTCTGACCACTTGCTGTAAGGGCCGTCCACGATCCGTAAGAGTGCCCGGCGATAGCTAGAGCGTTCAGGTTCATTTTTCCTGCCAATTCTTTATCTGTTTTGTTCAACTCTGTTAGCTTGTCAATGACAAAATGAACGTCTTGAGCGCGATTAAGCGCGTGCATGGGATTGGCCACCGTCTTTTTAAACTCAGGCATCAAAGATTCTCTGGTTGTTATTCCGGCAACTGCATGTGGTTTCCAGAATGATTCATCACTACCTGGATGCTGAATAAATACTGCCACATAACCGCGCTCAGCCCAGTAGTTGCCCAAGTAAACTGCAGCTTCACGAGAACCTCCCAGTCCATGGGAGAAAACCACAACGGGGAAAGCGGCGCCCTTGAATTGAGGCAGGTATATTTTTACTGGTAGCGTTCGGTTTCGCCGTGAGTCGGTCCAGTCCTGGTAAACAGTTTGCACGGCAGCAATCGACATGGCCGATGCTTTGCCTGCTGGCCAGCTTGTGTTTGCGAAACTATTAAGTGATTCCAGAATTGCTGTGGCGGTTAAAATTAGGGCGATTTTGTTTTTCATATTTTTCTCGCATGTTTTTCATGGATTGTTGTTTGTACAGTCTTATACGCATTAAGGGGGGGAGTTTCGATTTTTACCATTTTTGGCTTTTTAGGTCTTTTGGGCTTGTAGTAGGAACCCTGGAAAAGCTTTGAGTACCCAGGCAGAGATTTTTGCGCAAAAATCTCTGTCGGTTTACCAGCACCAATTCCAAACCCCCAACAAATACCCCTAAAAACCACGTCAAAATACCCCAAAAGCCTGCCTAGCCTGCGAAGACGGGAGGGATTTTTATCCAGAGCAACAATCGCCCCGTTTCAGTTTCAATATTCGCACCGCACGATCCGGCCAGATTGCTAATAATTTCCCGCATCAGTGCCAGGTACAAACCTAGAGAAATTTTTCTTTCACCAGCTTCAATGATTTCAAAGGGTTCAAATATATTGTTCAAGCTTAGTTCTGAAAGACCGGGATTGATGGTCTTAAAAGTCAGAGCAATTTGTTGATCTTGCTCTTGTGCTACTTTCACTTCGATAGTTGAATGTCGCGGACACAGCTTGAGCATACTTTCCAATGTTTTGACCAGCGCTTGTTGCAATAGCTCTTGATCGGCCATCACCGTAAAGCTGCATCCTTCGAAAATAACTGAGCTTTGAAGCTGTTCGGCCAGATTGTAAACTGAGTCAACTGCAGCATCGACAGTATCTTCCAGGTCAATGGCAACCACTCGCATGGCCAGCTGCCCTGCCCTTAATTTCTCCAGATTCAATAGATCATTAATTAGAGTAATTAGCTTAGCCACCTGGGCATCAGCAGCTTTAGATTCTACCACTACTGCCGGGCTGATGGGGCCGTAAACTCCCATGGGTAGCATTTCAAGAAAACCTCCCACTGATGTCAGCGGAGTTCTTAAATCGTGGCTGACCATCGCCACAAATGCTTCTTTCATTTTTTCCATTGCACGTTTTTCAGCCACATCAACTATCATGGCCAGCCGCTTCGGTATCCGGCCCAGTGAAACATCGGTGACTGAAAATTCTATCGGTATTTTGCTTTTGTCGGCGCGGCAGGCAAGCAAATTTTTTAGTCCGTTAAAACTGCTGGTGTCACCGATTGTTGTGGCCTTAACATCGTCGTTGACAAAATGATCGGCTACCTTGCGGCCCGCAAGAGCACCTGATTTGGCAAGCAATAATTTTTCAATGGCAGGGTTGGAATATTCGATTATGTCCAGGTCGGAGATAATTAGTAGACCGATGGGCATCTGATCAATAATCGATTGAATCTGTTCTTCACTGGCTCGCATCCTCGCTTCCTCACCCCGCAAAAAATGTGTCATTTCGTGAAAGGCCTGATCTATTAACGCTATTTCGTCCCCGCCCATTAGTGGCGCCCGTAATGTTTGACGTTCTCGCAGACGAAGAGAATTTTCTTCAATAATTGAGAGGCGCGAGGTTACTGTTCGGACGAACAGTATGGTCAGACCCACCGCAGCCACTGTGTTCAAAGCAAAGCCTGCCATCAAGAGTACTTTAATTTTTTCCCGCTGGCTCTTTAAAATTTGAGGGCTTGTACTTTCAATTTTTTTCTCGGTGTTGAGAAATTCAATCAGGTTTTGCAGTAACACTTCCATTGTCGCTTGAGCTTTCACTCTCAGCTTTAAAGCAAATTTCAATGCCACAACTTGCGATTCTGTCTCGCCAACAGTCTTCATTTCGTCCAGGACTGCCAGGGTGACGGCAATGTCTTTTTCGATTTTATCCAGTAGTTTTAACTGGGTGTTGTCACCTTGCAAGTGATTGCGTAACCAGGTTATTTGTTTAGCAATATCGATTTTTACAGCGTTATAGCGCTGCATGAAATTATGATCGTGGCTGATGGCATAGTTGCTGACACTGTCTCCTGCATTGAAAAGGCTGCGCAGCAGGGTGGTAGTTCTCTCTATAATTTCTCTGGCATTTTGTTGTTTGAGTGATTCTCGCTCGGCGTCGTATAGAAGCCAACCGTAGCAACCGACAAAAAGGCTCTCCATCAACAGTAGCAATGCCACCACTATAAAACTTTTGAAGCGTAGACTAAGGCTGGTGAATGCTTTCATTTTATTTTCATTGCACCTTAAGTGGCACAAGCGGAATTTTCAGCCAGAAAACACTGCCTTTGCCTTCTTCGCTGTTTACACCAATCTCACCGCCATGAGCTTTCATAATCGCCTTGCATATTGCCAGCCCCAGACCGGTGCCTCCTTTTTTGCTGGCATCACCGGCTTCGACCTGTCGATAAGCTATAAAAACTGAATCTAAGTGCGCTTTGGGGATGCCGCGACCGTGATCAATGACGCCGATTTCTAAATAGGCCGGCGATTGGCGGGTAGCAACAGTAACAACTGAACCCGGTGGTGAAAATTTGATGGCATTGGAAAGCAAGTTGACTAGAACTTGCACGATGCGATTGGCATCAACATATACTTCGGCAGTGCATGCATTAACTTGCACATGTATTTCGTGTTGCTGGGCAAAGACAGATACGGCGTTGACTGAGCGTTCGAAGATAACGGCTAGCTTTTCTTGAGCCGGTTCGATTTCAACTTTGCCTGATTCTAATTTGTCCATATCAAAAAGATCGTTCAGTAAGACAATCAGACGCTCGATATTTTGCTGCATTAGCTTGGTGGTGTCGGCGGCTTTGGCTGACACTGCACTGCCGACAGTGGCATTGAGTTTATTGAAAAATCCAGCCACCTGAGTAAGTGGATCTTTCAGTTCAGTGCGCACCATGCTAATGAATGCTTGCCTTCTTTTCTTTATTTCAAATTTTTCACTGGCGTCCATAACCATGGCGAGCGTCTTTGCTTCACCTTCCATGTCAACTTCCGCCATGGTAAATTCTGCCGGGAAAGTACTGCCGTCACGACGCAGCGCTCTAAACTCGTGAGTGGTGCTGAATTCTATATTGTCTAAATCAATAGCTGCTCCTGCATCGGCGGCCAGCAATCTTGAAAGTCTTTTTCCCAGCAGTTGATGGCCCGAATATTTGAAGCTGTTTTCCATTGTTGAATTGGTATATTCAATTGTGCCGCTGTCGTTGACTACAGCGATGCCCACGGGCAAGTTTTCGATTAATGCTTTTACTCTAGCTTCCTGCGCCTTGAGCATGGCCATTTCTTTGCGCATGGCCACGGCAGTTTCTTGAATCACTTTATCAACGGTGGCGATCTCGTCTTTTCCACCAGGCAGAGTTTTAAGCCCACGACCATCTTTCATGCGAGCTATATTTTCAGCCAGCGAATCTAGTCTACCGGTAATGCGATTGGTGAACAAATATGCCACCAGTGCCACCATGAGCACATTGAGCACTACACCGGCTACTAAAACCAGTGCTGTAATTCTTCGAGTTTCACGCTCTTGTTCTGGCCCCAACGCTTCAATTCTGTTGCTGATGGCGATTACGGCCGGTATGTCTTTAACCAGTTCATTAACCACTGGTTGAATCTCAGCGCGTTTTTGATTCCATACTTCTTTTTCGCCTGGCTCGGCCAGGGCACTACTTTTGCTTTGAATGTCAGAAATTACAGGCAAGCAAATGGCAATATTTTTGTCTATTTTTTCTAGAAGCCTGGTGGCTTCTTCATTGTCTTTAAATTCATTTTTTAGCCAGGCAATAATTTCCGGCACTTCTTCTTTTGATGCTGAGATACCGTCAGCGGTGCCCAACTGTAAACTTCTAGCGTACCTGCCAACGGCATCGCCGGTGTCATAGACAAGCAAAACCAGCCGGCCTGCTTTAGCGCTCACCTGACGAGCGTGTTCTTGACGACCGGCCTCGGCTTCAGCTTCGCTCAAAAGCCAGGTGAGAACACCGATAAAGGAAAATTCACAGGCCAGGAGCAGCGCTACCAGCATCACACCCTGCTGCGCAAGGCTTAAAGATCGCCGCTGGTTATCGCTCATCGCACAAAAATACCCGGCGCTTGAGAATCATTAACGAGTATACGTCAACTGGTACATTGAACCAGACCAAATTAGGGTATATTCCTGTGACAGGTTTACCGCGCCCGGCGCCGCTGTCAAGGACTTTAACGTGGCAAAACTCGTAATCATAGAAGATGACGTGATCCTGGCAAAGATGGTCCAAGATTTTCTCCTGCATGAAAGTCATCTGGTTCAGGCCTTTCATCATGGTGTCAGTGGTGAACAGTTTATTCTTGCCCATAAACCCGATCTGATTATTCTCGACTGGGATTTGCCGGGAAAGAGCGGCATTGAGGTTTTGAAAAGTTACCGCCAGAATGGAGGCATGTGTCCGGTTTTAATGTTGACTGGTCATGGCGACGTCGACGACAAAGAAATCGGTTTTGACTCAGGCGCTGACGATTATTTGACCAAGCCTTTCAATCTTAAAGAGCTGGGTGCGCGAGTGCGCGGTTTGCTGCGCCGGGCCCAGGCGACGGTAGGCAATGTGGTCAATGTCGGCGACATTGTAGTCGACCTCGACACTAACAAAGTTTTGAAGAGTGGACGAGCGGTAACGCTGATGCCTAGAGAGTTTCAGCTACTCAATTATCTGGTCAAAAATCGCAACGAATCGGTGGACCCCACGCATTTACTTACAAGCGTCTGGAATACAGACTCAGAAGTAACCATGGAATCAATGATCACAGTTGTGCGGCGCTTGACCAAAAAGTTGGATCCGGACGGCAGCATTTTGCGCCTGAGTCACATCATCAATAGTAGTGAATTTGCTGCTTCAGCAGCCAATACGCTCGGCACCGGCGCTGGCGGCTCTAATAGTCTCACTGGCGAAGGTTATGACGGTGCGGAAGAGCGCGGCGATCCTATGATTGGTCGCTTGCTTGATAATAAGTATGAGGTGGTGAAGGTCATAGGCGGTGGTGCTTCGGGCCAGGTCTATAAAGCCAGGCATAAGTTGATCAATAGCGTGGTGGCAATCAAAGTTTTGGCACCACAATTATGCACTCAACCAGAATTGGTCAAGCGCTTCCAAAGAGAGGCACGAGCAGCTGGTTTACTTAGTCACAAGAATATTTTGCTGGTTCATGATTTTGGTGTTACTGAAGAAGCGCAACCATACATGGTGATGGAATATTTGAATGGCTTCAGTCTGGCGGAGTTGATTAAGCAAAACGGCAAATTGGCCGTGGCCGATACTCTGGAAATCGTCAGCCAGATTTGCAGCGGTATCGCCAAGGCGCATGAGCGTGGGCTGATACACCGCGATCTCAAACCGGGAAATATCATGCTTGTGGCCCAAGATGATAGTACTTTCACTGTAAAAATTGTAGATTTCGGACTGGCTAAATCTACTGTGGCAGAAGAAAATGCTCCGGCACTTACCCAAACCGGCGCGCTAATTGGCACTCCTTCATATATGAGTCCTGAACAATGCCGTTCAGAACCTACCGACCAGCGCTGCGATCTTTATGCCATCGGTTGCATGCTGTATGAAATGCTGACCGGCGAGGTACCTTTTGTTTCATTTAATATCATCGATGTTTTTGTCAAGCATGCGCAGGAGCCACCACCACCGCTTTCTATTGCCGATACCGAGTGGCAGGTAGTGACCGAACTGCAATATATTGTGCACCGCTGTCTGGAAAAAAGCAGAGAGAAGCGCTATCAATCGGCTGACGAATTACTTGATGATATTGCTAAGTTAAGCAGAACCGCTAACATTGCTACCACCGGTGCTGCTCAATCGGGCAATTTCTTATAGGGATTATTGGCGTTGAATTGACGTTGAATGCGCAGCGCCTCCAGCTTCTGGTGCTGTTCCAATGGAATGGGTGGCAACGGTGGCATTGGTTTGTTTTCACCGTCAACCCTTGGCTCCGGCATGGGTGCCAGATCGTCTCCGGAAGTTAAGTGAGTAGCAGCATCACGCTCTTGCCTCTGCCCTTGCTGCTGGTTTTGGCGACTCTGTTTCGGGCTGCCGTTGTCTTTTTGGCTAGCATTTTCTTTTTCTTGTTGTGCTTGATTCATGTAGCCTTCAGGTATACCACCGCTTTCTTTGAAATTCAAAGCAGGCTCTGGCACCGCCATTTGCAGGCGCTGGATAAGCTGCATCTTGGCCAGGTTATGCTGTGCTTCAATCAATCTAATCTGATCGGGCAAATCTTTTGAAGCCAGACTGATGCGTCTAGTGGGCGGTGGAGGTAATACTGTTTGATCGTGTTTGGCTATCTCTTTTTCTCCATCTGGATTCTCACTCAAGGCCTTGATGCGTTGTTTGCCTTTGCCGGGATCAGGTATGAGAACTTTACCGTTATTGAGCTGACGACCGACGAAGCCTTCTGCCTCCGGTCTGTCTTCGACATCTCTCGTGTCGATTATTCTCTGGAAGGCGTCTTGGACCAACCGTGCTCTTTGCTCGTGGATTGAAAACAGATAACGGCTGAAGCTGCCGTGATAATTGATTTTGATATTGTCACCAACGAGCTTGTAAATAAGCTCGGGCAATTGAGCTTCGAATTGTTTTTGTTCTAAATGCCCCAGCGGTCCGCCGCCACTCTTAAAATGCTCCACTGCTGTTTTATAGGCAATCAGGTCGAAGCGCGCTAATGCGCGAGCTTGAAGTGGCACTGAAACCTCTTGCTCGGGGTATTCGCCTTTAATTATGTCGAGCCATTCATTTCTTAATTTCAGTCTGGTTTTTGCATCATGTTCAGTGTTGCAATCAATTAGCTTGGTTAAGAACTCAGGGTGCCGTTGAAAAAATTCAGGATTGTTCAGAAGGTTTTGATAAAGAGTGTCGATGCGCGGACTGATGGGCTCTCCTTTGCCGTCACGGTCGCTCGTTAATTTTGCTCCAAAGGGATCGTAACCATATAATTGATCGCGATTTTCGAAACGAGTCATTTCTTTCAGGGCTTTTACGGCGTCAAAGTCTGCCGGAGGTCTGAGGCGGGGATCATCAGCGACGAAACGGAGAATTTGATGAGCCTCATCCGATTGACTATCGCTTCTGACTGGACGCTCCATAGCAACGTTGATAAGGCTGCGGTTTTGGTCTTTGCCGTAGTCGTACATTTTTTTAAAGGAGTCAATAAATCTATGGCCGGCAACATAGTCACCATCACTTAAAAGTTCTTTGTGACTTTTTCCAAGCCTGGCGTTTAACCAGGGCGCCGAGGCAAAAAATATGCGTTCGGCAAATTCTTTATCGGTGAGAAAGGCGCCGCGGCCGGTGGGATCGTTCTTGGCAATTTCTTCGCAAAAACGCTTGCCTTCAGCTGTCAGTCTGGAAGCGGAGGCGCCACTGTTTTCAAACTCAATCAGGTGGTTTAAATTTTCGTGTCCGGCAGAACGCAGCAGGTCTAAGGCGAAAACATTTGATACCAGATGATCTTGCACGTGGTGGCCAAAGCTTTCGTGGGCAAGCACAGGAATTTCAAATTTCCCTGGTTTGGTAAACTGACTCTCGTGCAGGCGCACTATGCCTGAACCCTTGATGTAATCGGCGTGGGCGTCATCAAGCTCCGCTGTGGTGGCTGATTTGATAATAGGCGCCGAGACACCAAATTCTTCAAAAATTTCTTTGACGGCTTCTTGCAATTGAGCTACTCGTGCCTGAATCTCGGTCTGCTTTTCTGCCGCAGTTTTGCCAGGGTCAATTTCTTTCCATTGCTCCACAATAGTCTCTACTTCTC
>JADYXQ010000016.1 GCA_021772135.1 Candidatus Obscuribacter sp. | reverse complement strand
CGATAAATGCGTCGGTTGACCGGTCGACTACAAGTTTTTTTCGCAAATTTTAGGCCCGGAGATATCTGTAGAGGGTAGTAAAATGTACCCCGAAAATATCCGCCACGTAGTGAATGGACTTACCACGCTTTAGAAGCGATCTTGCTTGTTTAAGCGTGTCCGTCCGAATCTCGGAGTGGTGTCAATTTCGGCGTAATTTTGGTTTCCTAAAGAGTGTTGGATTTTGAGGACACTTCCTGAGAATATTACTCTTTTCTGGACTGGGCCCAGCGGTTGGGCAGGAGCTGCTCCAGCTCGCTAGTCTTCAGCGAGTTGATCCTAGTAAACACATCCGCCAGGTAGGCGACTGGATCGATCTTGTTCCGCTTGCAGGATGCAAGGAACGACAGGTGGATCGCGGCCGCTTTGCCACCGAGGTCAGAGCCGACGAAAAGGCTGTTCTTACGCATCAAAACGAAATCCTTGATGGCTTGCTCAGCTTCGTTATTATCAATATTGAGTTCCGGATTTTTGAGAAATTGAGTGAGCGCAATCCAGTGGTCGAGCGTGTAATTGATTGCCGCCAGGAGAGGGTGTGTTGGGTTGAGAGTAGCCTTCATGCGAACGAGCGACGTTCTAAGCTTTTTGATCAAAGGTTTAGATCGTTTGCGCCTGGCCGCCAATTTAACCGGCGCTGGTCGGTCTCGAAATTCTCTCTCAACATCGTAGAGTTTTTCATATATGTATTCAAAACTCTGTTGGCCTCTATCGGCACAATTGGCAGACAATCAAAATAGCGCCGGCGCGAGTGAGCATGGCATCCAGCTTCCGTTTTGGATCCTTCCTTGTAGAGAGCGTCGAATCCGCGCGCTGCGTCCGCCTGCACGTAGCCGCGGTAATCCTTCAACCAAGCAATATTTCTTTGGAAGGATTGATTCGGCGAGAAGTCGAAGAGCGTGAGATTGTTGGTGCTGACCTAGATGAGCCTCTCATCAAAGTTACGAGTGCTGGCGTTCTGACTTTCTTCCACGCAGACAAGATGGGCAGCATTGTCGGTGTCAGTAGCGCCACCGGCGCTATCGTCAACAAGAATAAGTTCTCGCCTTTTGGAGAAATCACAACTCTAGCCGGAACAATCTTCGGATTTAATGGCCAGCGTTATGATTCGGAAACTGGGCTCTGTTACTACAAAAACAGATACCTGTCTCCAAAAATTGGACGCTTCTTACAGCCTGACCCGATTGGATATGATGCGGGGGATCTAAACCTCTATGCATATGTTGGGAATAGCCCGCTCGTTTATACCGACCCCCTCGGTTTGCAGACCGTGCAGAACACATCACCAAATGGCCGTGACATTTCGCCAGACCAGGCACGCGAACAAGCTAGGCAGGCGGATACGAAACGGCTACAAGCGCAGCAACGTCAAATTGATGCTCAAAATGCCAAAACTCGAGACGCGGTGCGAGTTAAGACCCAAGCGGCTAGCCCGCCGATGATAAGAAATCGGCCAACAACCAGCACGACTACAACTAAGACGCCGGTGCAAATGCAGAAAAAGATCAGCGGAGACCCGACACCGAGGCCGACATTCCAAGAGAAGATGAAACGTAAGAATTGTCCTTAAAAAACGAGGGTCTGTTTTAGACTAAACTAAAATTCTTGGCAGAGTCGGGTGCTTGCATCCGACTCTGCCTTTTTTGTTTCTCTTGTATTGCGTAAAGCTGGCAGTGCCATTTTGAGTTTAAACTTATTTCCAAGTACAGATTGCAGAAGGTAATTAAAGTGGCAACAAGCAATCAGAAAAAGACACACTTTTCTGTTTTTAGTTCATTCAGAGAATATCTTCTTCAGCGGTTTATTTCACAAATAGTTTTCGCTGTCCTATTGCTAATTCTTGCAACTAATTCACTTTGTTCATTCAGTTCTTCTCTTTACGCTGCGCCCATTTCCCATTCAGTACAGCAGCGTTTGTCACCGGCAGATCTGAAACATGGTGAAAGAGAATTATTTAAAATGCTTACCAGCTTGCCAGCAATGAGGCAAATGGTGAAGAAGGATGATTTGCTTTGGCGGTGGGCTGTTAGGCAATATGCAGGCGAAGCGTCAGCTGGAAGAATTGTTTGGACACATATGCCGTCCGACTATTCTTTATACACACTGGCGAGCCACTCTGGTCCTTATGGTGGAAAACTCGCTACTATAGCCATCAGGGCTCGGGAATTTGGAAGGCCGATTCCAGCAGAAGAGCTATGGAGTAGCTTTGTTTTTGAATCTATAAATATTCAAAAAAATAACGAATTTATGGAAATCTACAAAGATGCGATGGCTGGCAAAATTGGTGAAGACGAGTATGTTCAAAGACATGCTCAACTTGAGTTCTCGGCTTCTCAGGACACATATCGACTGTATCGGCTTTTCATAAAACCATATGCAGATAAAAAGCATTTTGTTACTCACCCAATAATTTGGGGACAATCACTGCCATTGCGATACTCTGATTGGATAGCGACTTATACCGACCGATCTGGTTATCCCTGGAATGACTACGGTAAATACTATAGAGCGGTTGTTGCACCGTGCCTCAGGCGAAATCACATTGTTCGTTGCGACCCACCCAAAGTAAAGAAGAAATCTTTCTAGGAGCCTGTCCCGAAATTACTCGAGGGACCGAGAGGTAGCACCTGCTTGCTTTTCATACGCGGGCTAAATGTTAAGCGCTTGAAGCTGTAGGAACTCATACAAGGCTGATGCCGTAAGCCTTTGCTGGCACGTGTAGGCAAGTATGTAGGCCTACAAAGATCTTCCAGTGGTGCCACTTCACGG
>JADYXQ010000128.1 GCA_021772135.1 Candidatus Obscuribacter sp. | reverse complement strand
CGCCGGCTCAGCGTCGTAGGCAATGACGTCGGCACCGGCAAGACCGAGGAGGTACGACCAGTAGCCCGTTCCCGCGCCCACCTCAATGATGGGCGAGAAGCGGGCGATGAGCCGGATGGCCTCGGTCGAGGGAACAGCCCAGGCGTACTGACGAACGAGGATATTGCGAAGATCGCGCAGCACCTGGTTCGTGCCGAAATGCTGCAGGATGTTGGGCGGGTCTACCAGCGCAACGAGTGCGCGGAGCGGCTTGAGCGCCTCGAACTTGTGCAGGTAGGTGTTCTTGATCAATAAATCAAGCATCTGACCTCCTCGGATGTGGAGCTCCATAAACAAGCGCGCAACGCGCCAGGTCGATGTTCTTTCCACACGAGGTGGAATTGCCAATCAACACAGTTTATGGAAGCTCTGTTAGTGAAAGAGAAAACCTTGAGTCGATTCGCTGTCTTCACAAAGGAAAGACATTGTCACTACCAGCGTCTGGCTCTGTCAACAGCACTAGTGGTGCGGGTAACCGTGGCTGAATTGGGCGCTATTACCTAATTGGTGGTGACGTCTGAAATCTCGGTGGGGTGAAAGGAAGAAATGATAATCACCCTAACAAAATAACAGAGAGCAACGCCATACTTGTTTTGAAAATTTCAATTTTAAGACCTATAGCCAAACCACCAGGGCCTTGTCTTTCCACCGCCCATAAACGAGTAGGTTACCCGCTTATGGATTAAATACGAAATTAATTTGCAGGTTAAGTTAGCAAAGCCGTGTCAAGCGGCACACAAATGTCTTACCAGTTTGATGGTTTAGACCATACCAGTCTGTGCGCCGCGAACTGATTGGCAATTTAAAGAAAGACAGGTAAGCGCAGTACGGCTTTAGGCTTCTTCTTTTACTTCAGCTGCTTCCACGTCAGCTTCGTCAGCATCATCGTCATCGCCTAGTTCAGCACCATATTCTTCGTCTTCTGCTGAACGAGCAGCGCGCTCGCCGTCAGGCAAGCCTTTATAACTAATAACGATATGCCGATCTTGTCCTTCGCCTTCGCTCTCAGAATTGAGCTCAGGGAAAGCTTCTTGCAAATAATTGTGCACCAGGCGGCGGTCATAAGCCGACATGGCGAGCAGGGGATAGTTTTCATTGTCGCCATTAAGAACGGCTACGGCACCTTGCTTTGCGCTCTCTTCTAAAGTGCGCCGACGACGTGTGCGATAGTCGAGAACGTCCACAATAAAATGCTCTCTTTCCATGCTGTTGCTTTTCACCATCTGGCGTAAAACAAACTGCAACGCTTCCAGTGTTTGACCGTTGCGGCCAATCAACATGCGAGCATCATCGCTTTTGCAATCGATGCGATAGCAGCAAGTGCTGTCATCTATTTCTTCTTTTAGAACTGAAGCGTCGATGTCGAGGATGGCTAAAATTTTCTCGAGATAATCTTTTGCGTTGTCATCCAGGGTATTTAGATTCATCATTTCTTTTTCTTCTTCTTCTTAGATTTGTCCGTGTCTATAGTTTCGCCTTGCTTGTCGCCTTGATTAAATTTGATGGTTGCACCATCATCTTTCCCCTTGCCGTTTTTCGGCTCAATGGGGGTTACATCAATAGTTTGTGGTTTCTCTTTTTTGCCACCGCTACCACCTGATATAGGTCCGGGTCCAGAACCAGGTGTTATAGGTGCAGAATCCGCTTCATCAGGATCAACCAGTGGCTCGGGCGGAGTACGCATCACAAGCCATGTTTGAGCAGTTTGCACCAGGTTTGAAACCACCATATAAAGATAAACACCAACCGGCAGTGGAATCAAAAAGAAACTTACGCACATGGCGATCGGCATCATTTTCATGGTGTCTTGCTGCACGCGCTGCGATTCGTCCATATCTTCAGGATTGCCCGGTTTAGGCATGGTCAATTTCGATGATGCAAACATCGAAATGCCGAACATCAAAATCAATGCCACCAGATCAAAGTTTTGTGGCTTAAGTAAATCGAGACCGGTAGCGACTTTGCCTAGACCTTTGACAAAAAGGAATGAGTCATCTTTGGCAATACCGTGAACAATTCCTTCAACATGATATTCGCCGAGCTTGCTGAAAATCGCATGACCACTTTGATCTATCGAACCTTCTTCAGCAGTAACCGGTTTGCCGTTGAATTTCATTATCCATGTAGGTGCAAAATCAGCAGGCAATTTGCCATCGACGGCGCGCGTTTGAAAATCAACATTGTCGCCGACCAGTACAGTAGATTCACCCGGGAAAACCACTACCTTAGCCAGTTGGCCATCAGTGCTGACATAAGGAGTATTAGCGCCGGAAGTTTCAGCGCGTTTTACATCTTTAGCGTTTTTCGCTTCAACTGTGGTGACTTTTACATCAAGGGCTTTATCGCCGAAAGGTGGCCCGTTGAAAGTTCCGAATAAGGCAAAGAGTATCGGCAACTGCACAAGCATTGGTAAACAGCCGGCTAACGGGTTCGCCTTGTTACGGGCATAGAACTCCATTGTCTTTTTTTGCAGTTGTTCCGGATCTTCTTTATAGCGTTTTTGAATGCGCTTCATGTGTGGTGCCAGAAGCTGCATTTTTTGCATGCTCTTGGTTGATGCCGTGACGAAAGGCCAGACCAGCACCCGTACCGCCAGGGTCAATAAAATAATAGAAAGGCCGTAGCTGTGTGTAAATTTGACAATTTGCTGAAGTACAGGAATCATCACCTGGTAAGTAATATCCACGTGTTACCTTCTGCCTTTGTTGTGATTGCTACTGCAATTGTCTTGACTGGAAATTTTCATGGGCACTTCATCTATTCCACCATCATGCAATGGATGGCATTTGGCCAGGCGCACAACCCCTAGCTTAAGCCCCATGAAAACACCATGATGCTCAATGGCCTGCGCCATATATTGTGAACAAGATGGATAGAATCTGCATGAGGGCGGCCTCAAGAAGCGTGTTTTCTGATAGGTTTTGATCAGCAAAAGTAAGCTGAATTTTAAATATGAATCTGGTTTTGAGTTAAGCATTGATTTTGCAGTCATTACTTCGACCCGAACTTTTTGCCGGCTTTGAGCAAACTTTCTTTTATAGATGCGGCGATCTCATCAAAACCGGCAGTCAGTGCCAGCGGATTAATAACGTAAACGAGTGCGTACCAGCGGTGCATTGCCGCTTCTTGCCTGAACACATCGTCAAACGTGGTTTTCACTTGCCTGTATGCTTCTCTCACTCTGCGTTTGGCGCGGTTTCTTTTGCACGCGCTCTTCAACACTTTTTTAGATATGGAAAAACCAATCATCGGCCCTTTCAAAGGTTGTCTTGGTTTTAGCCCGGTGTCTGGCTTCTTGCCCTTGCCTTGCGGCGGGCGCCTTGGTAACACGTAGAGCGTCCCGCAAGTAAACGAAACGCTATTCCTGGCTGCATAAGCTCGCTGGAAAACGCTTGTTTTGCGTAGACGCTCATGAGCAGGTAACATTTATGCTTAAAGCAAACCCGCCAATGGCCTTATATGGACAGTCTGTAACGGCCCTTGGCACGACGGGCTTTGATAACTTTCTGACCTGAAGGAGTGGACATTCTCTTTAAAAATCCGCTGCCTCGTTTGGCTTTTCTAATGGAGCCTCTGAGTGTTCTTTTCATGTGACTACTACCTAAATTGAGACAAAAATTGAGACAAAAAAATCTAGCTAAAAACTTTCTCTTCGTTCTATGACTATCAATGTATCGATTGGGTATTCTATCGATAGGATAGCTATGCTATCATCTATTGCAAATACTTCGCACCGTCTGTCCTTCCGGGCAGACTAAAAATTTACGAATCCACCCCCTTTCTTGCTGTTTTCTAACCTTTCGCCAGGTCTAGAGAAAAATCAGAGCAAGATGTCAGACACAATCGTCTTGAATGGGGATGGGTTCGTCTTACTGTCGGACACTAAAAATGGGCGCGAGCCTTACACAACCGAGAAACCACCGATGACGATTCACGACAAAGACGATGTGCGCTTGCTTAAGTCTACTCGGGACATTTGGAGCGAGGCCCAGAAGGCTCTTGTCAAAAATATGTCGCAACCCAGCTTTGAGAGCTGGATTCGGCCGGCTCAATTGGTTGATTACGCCCAGGGCGTGGCTACAATCGCCGTCAATAACGATTTTGTGCTTACTATGGTTTCCAACCATTACATGGAAGCGCTCGCCCAGGCTATTGGTGAAATCACTCAAGAGAAAGTGACAATCAAGGTTGTGGTCGACGCCGCGGTCAAGGCCGAAGCTTATAGTGCCACCATCGCCAGTATCACTTCCACTGCCCCCTCATCTGTTAATGCTTTAGGAATGGGCAGCGGCACGACAATTACCGGTGACGGCACTCATTCTGAAAACGGCTTAAACTCGGCTATTTCAGCCCTTAATGGCAACGATAGCGCTCAAGCCAGTCGCCCCGCTTATGGCGGTTCAGCCACAAATTTTGGCGGCGGGCTCAATATGGTAGCCAGTTCTTCGCAGAGCTACAGCCCTTCTTCAAGTCATATGCATGGTCAAGGCCTGCAAAATGGCGCCTCTTCGCGCTTGCCTGATGCCGCAGCGATACATATTTCGCGCAGCAATTTAAATCCTAAATACGCTTTTGATTCGTTTGTAGTTGGCGCCCATAACCGCTTCAGTCACTCAGCCGCACAGGCTGTGGCATTGCGGCCTGGTCAGGCCTACAACCCCCTCTTTATATATGGAGGAGTTGGCCTTGGCAAAACTCACTTGATGCACGCCATCGGTCATGAGATTCTTAAGGGATCGCCCAATGCCTCAGTGCGGTACATCAGTTGTGAAAAATTCACCAACGAACTAATTAATTCCATTCGCGACGACCGCATGATGGATTTCCGCAAGCGCTATCGCCAGATAGACGTATTGCTGGTTGACGACATTCAGTTTTTGCAGGGTAAAGAAAGTACTCAAGAAGAGTTTTTCCATACCTTCAATGCACTGCGTGATTCGGGCAAGCAAATTGTGCTTTCGTCTGATCGCCCTCCTAAAGCCATTGCTCGCCTTGAAGAGCGCTTGAGAAGCCGCTTTGAGTGGGGTCTTATTTGTGACGTGCAAGCGCCAGACTTAGAGACCCGCCTGGCCATTCTGCGCAAAAAATGCGCTGTTGAAGGCATGCGCATTGACGACGAAATTCTTGAATACATTGCTTCTATCTTCACCAACAACATTCGTGAACTAGAAGGCGCGCTGATTCGCAGCCACGCCTATGCCAATATGACCGGCGAAACTCTAACGGTACACGCGCTGGCAGGCATGCTGCAGCCGACTACACCTAGCCGACCGAAGGTCACCATCACCTGCGACCGCATCATCGATACGGTGGCCGCTCATTACCGCGTAGAGTCGAGCGAATTGCGCTCCGCCAAGCGTTCGCAAGACCTGGCTTTGCCAAGACACATTGCCATGTATCTTGCTCACGATTTGATCAATATGAGCTTCCCTAGAATCGGCGAAGCATTTGGCAACCGCAAACACACATCTGCTCTATATGCGCATAGCAGAATCAAAGAGCTGATGGCCAAAGACCCCGGCCTGTCACAGTCAGTCAAGCAAATCACCGTCCAGTTGAGCGATTAACTGCCTGTTCAAAACTTGTGCATAACTTGTCAGCTCCTTGTCAGCACACTGTGTAAAGCCCCAAACCCAGCGCATATACAGCGTTTATCTTTGTACAAAGAGCACACAAGTTTTCTACAGGGGTAAATTAATCGGGGCTTGGCTTTCAGGGGTTATCTACAGAAATTGGCTCCCTCTCCTACTTCTATATAACTAACTTTAAAGACCTAACAGCAACAGAATTGCTAGAGATGGCTCAGGTTGCCGAAAAATTACTTTCAAAAGAGCAGCCGTTATTGAAAAACCTCGGGCTAACGAGTAATCTTTAGACACAGTAGAAACAGCCAGCCGGTAAGCCAGACATTCGAGGTTTTGAAATGCATTTCGCGGTTCAGAAAGATGTACTTGTAAAAGCCCTCAAAGATGTCACAAGTGCTCTGGCAACACGAGTAGTGCAGCCCATACTGAGTAACGTGCTGATTAAAAGCATTGACGAGACGTCAATTAAATTTCACGGCACAGACCTCGACCTCACCATCGAAACTAAAACCAATGCTGTAGTGCACACACCTGGCGCGATTACTCTACCGGGCAAAAAGCTTTTAGAAATCATCTCCAAATTACCGAACGATCTGGTTTCTTTTCAGATCAACAAAGAGACATACGAAACTACCGTTACTTGCAAACGCTCTAAATTCTCAATCTCCGGTTTGCCCGCAGATGATTTCCCTAAAACCATCGAGCAACGGCCTAAAGAAGCAGTGCTGATGCCCTGTGACATTCTTAAAAAAAGCATTCTGCAAACATCATTTGCTGCGGCCAGTTTTGATACTTCCAGTATTTTAGGCGGAGTCTACATGGTTATTGCCGACGGCAATTTCGAATGTACGGCCACAGACGGCTCACGTCTGGCTCACCGTTTTGAAAAACTCAATCTAGCCGCTCCTGTAGCTGCCCGCATTGAATCAAACGACGCTGAAGAAGCAGCCGGTGAAGCTGGCGAAGCCAAAACAGCAACGGCCACTTTAGAAAAGCCGGCCGGCATTAAAGCAATTATTCCTGCCAAGTCTTGTTCTGAAATTATCAAAGTGCTTGATTCAAGCGATGGAAATGAAGTGAGACTGGGCGTAATCAACGGTCAGATCACTTTTGAAACCGACACTCACTATCTGTCTACCAGGCTGATAAGCGGTGAATATCCTCGCTATCAAGAACTTTTCCCTAAAGATTTCACACACCTGGCGAGCTTCAAACGCGACGAGTTGATGCAGGCTATCGACCGTGTAGCCGTGATGTCAGACGAGCGTACTCACCTGGTCAAATTGCATTTTGAATCTGAGAACGTACAGATTTCGGCCAACACACCAGACGTTGGTAAAGCGCAAGAAGAAGTATCTATCGGCCTGGAAGGCGAACCGATTGATATCGCCGTCAACGTTCGTTATTTGACCGACGTGCTGCAACGGTTGATGGTTGAAGAGATCAAATTAGAAATGACAGGCCCGCTCAAGCCTTTGATAATTAAAGGCGTTGGCGATGAAGGCTACAAATATCTGCTGATGCCGGTTCAAGCTAAGTAAATCGGCAAAGAGTTCGACTTTGAAAAAATCTTTGCTACCAATTCTGATTGCGCATTTGAATTGTTGCTTGATTTTCTCTTCGACCGTGGCTTTAGCGGCTGATCCTCTCAAAGGCTCAGTTTCAAATACTAATAAAAAAATTGTCGATCCCACTGCCAAAAATGCCACCGCCGGTGCGCTCGTCACTTCTGCTTACGGCCAGGGCGTACATGCTTATCAGCAGGCCCGCTATAACGAAGCTGTGGCGTATATGTACGACGCCATCACTAAAGAAAAGGCCGGCGCCAATGCCTGGCTTTACATGGGCAATTCTTATTACGCTCTCGGTCAAAAGAAAAAGGCAATAGAGACCTACCAGAGCGTCAAAAGCGGTTTTCCCGGCACTCCTCAGGCAGTCGCCGCCGCTCAATATTTGCAGCGCCTTAATCCGGTCATCGCCAGTGCTTCTAAACCGGAGAGCGAAAAAGACGGTGACAAGTCTTCTGACGACGAAGCTGAATCAGGCCAAAAATCAACGGCCAACATGTCCACAGCAGCAATTCTGGCTGCGTTGAGGCAAAGATTGAAAACAGTCAGACCAGTCTATGGCCATGGGGAAGTGAGTAAGCGCACCATAGCCGCTGTAGATGCTTGTTTTGAAAAGATTCCACCAAAAGTAAGAGAGATTCTCTACAAGCACGACATCAAATTTGAAATCACACCCACCATGATCGATAAATATCCTGAAGGCGCTTATCAGGAAGTACGTGGGTATGAGGGTGGTACCAGCAAGAGCTGCCCCGGCTTATTCAACAATGGCACTATCGTATTGAGCCAGGCTACCGTGAACGAAAGTACAGACGAAGTGAATAGGCCACGTAAAGTCGATGACCTGGAAGGTACTTTTTTACACGAAACTGGTCACGCTCTTGATCATTGTCTGAAATGGTATTCGACCACAACAGAATTCAGACACAACTATTATCTGGATATCGCCCGTGTGCCTGATGATGTCGCCCCTAGAATCAGCTATTACTTGCAGAAATCTGATGCCGGGCAAATTGAAAGCTGCGCTGAGTTGACCTCGATTTTATTAGGCAATAACCGCGGTAATGACGCCGATTTGGCTATCTATTTTCCTAATACTCTGACTTATATCAAGAAAAAACTTGGTTTGTGAGCGCGCCTAGTAGTACTAGTAGCACTGGTCTGGGGTGGTCTGGTTTGCTTACCTAAGAAATTTTACAACTTATAAGTTGTATGATTTTACAACCTATGGGTTGTAAAATTCCTTAGGCTTTTCATCAGGAGTTACCAACCGACAAAATGCGCGACCCAAAAATCACCAGTCTCAAACGCCGCCAGGTTGAACAAGCCGTAGGCATGAACACCTCTATCAGACAGGTACCGCAGTTCGAAAGAGGCTACATCAGAGAAATCAAAGAGGCTCTGGCCATGACCACGCCTCAACTGGCAGAAAGGCTTGGTATCAGTCAGCAGGGTGTATCGAAGCTCGAACTGTCAGAGCAGGCAGGCACCATTACTCTTAATAGTTTGAACAAAGTAGCGGCCGAATTCGATTGCAAGCTGGTTTATGCACTGGTGCCCAATCACTCTCTGGCCAAGACGCTAGAGGCACATGCATTGAAAGCGGCATCTGCTATCGTCGGCGAAGGAGAAGATAGCCCGGCGGTGATTAAACTGGCCAAACAAATGATGGTCAAATCGTCTAGCGAAATTTGGAATAACTCCTGATCACTCGAACGAAAACCTAATAGGCTTCTGAAACTGGGCCAGTGCGCGGATCTACTTTACTCAAATGAATATCTGGATAGAGTTCTTTAAATTTAGCCAGGTCCCATTTATTCTTAAACAGCAATACCGGATCTTCAAATTTATCTGTGGCCACCGTGCAGCTAGTTAGATTAGGGGCCGCTTTAAGCGTTTCCCAGGCACCGACTACCCAGAGCGCCTTGTGAATTTCTACATTGCGCAAAGTAGTATTGGCACCATATTCGGCTTGCAATCTAAACTGCACCACTTCAAATTGCAGAGCGCCTACGGCCGCCAATAACGGATAGCGCGTATCTCGTTCAGTCATCCAGAGAATTTGGATAGCGCCTTCGTCTTGCAGGGCAATAATGCCTTTGTGGAATTGCTTATATTTGCTCGGTTCTTTATTTTCCAGAAAAGCAAAGAGTTCAGGTGCAAACGTAGGGATGCCGGGATAAGATAATTTTTTGCCACTGCTTATGGTGTCACCAATAGCAAAGGCGCCGGGGTTGCTGAAGCCGACAATATCGCCAGGATAGGCCTTCTCAATTGATTGCCGTTCTTTGGCGAAAAGCTTTTTCGGTTGGCTAAGTTGAATACTTTTTTGCGTGCGGCTGTTAATCACGCTCATGTCTTTTTCAAACATGCCCGAGCAGACTCGCACAAAGGCAATACGGTCACGATGGCGCGGGTCCATATTGGCTTGCAGTTTAAAAACAAAACCGGTGAAGTCGGTGAAGGTCGGCGGCACATCACCTTCGCTGGAGGAAAAGGCGCCTGGCTTGAGTGAAAGTGAAATGAATGATTTTAAAAACAGCTCAACGCCAAAGTTATTCATAGCGCTGCCGAAATAAACAGGTGTAAGTTCGCCGGCCCGAATTTTTTCCAGATCAAGCGGATGAGAAGCGGCTTCCAGTATTTCCAACTCTTCCATCAATTGGGCGTAGAGTGCGGCAGGCACCAGCTCTTTTACTTTGGGATCGTCCAGTTTGTAAGTTGCTACCTCGCCTCTGGTGCGGCCTCCGACAGTGCGTTCAAATAGATAAACGGTGCTTGAAAGTCTATCGACAACCCCTTTGAATTGGTCGCCGGTGCCGATGGGCCAATTGACCGGATAGGTAGATAATTTGAATTCCTTTTCAATTTCGTCAATAAGCTCGAGAGGTTCTCTGCTGGGGCGGTCCAGTTTGTTGATGAAAGTAAAAGGAGGCAATCTGCGCATGCGGCAGACTTCGAAGAGTTTGCGTGTTTGCGGTTCAAGACCTTTGGCAGAGTCAATCAGCATCACGGCATTGTCGGCCGCTGCTAGAGTTCTGTAGGTGTCTTCGCTGAAGTCCTGGTGGCCAGGGGTATCGAGCAAATTGAGACAGCAATTGAGATATTCGAACTGCAATACGGTTGATGTAATCGAGATGCCGCGTTGTTTTTCCAGCTCCATCCAGTCAGATGTAGCGTGGCGCTGTTCACGTCTCGATTTAACGGCACCGGCTTCATCAATGGCACCGCCGAAAAGCAACAGCTTTTCAGTCAGAGTGGTTTTGCCGGCGTCCGGGTGAGAAATGATGGCAAAAGTGCGCCTGCGATCAGATTGCTCTTGAAGTTCTGCTTCAATATCGCTCAAAGCTGGCGTGGTCAGCTGTAATCCATTGCCGTTCATCTGGTACCGTTGTTCTGCGTTTTATATGTTGTCATGCGCTAAATGGCGAGTATACCACAGGCTGCGACGGCCTTTCAGGAGCCAGGGCGGAAGAGCGCAAGAGCTGTTACATTGCGTCTCTTTTCTTTGAGCACGACCCTTTTACAAAGGTGAAAAAACGGGTAAAGAGTCTTACAGATCGGTCAGAGGCATCCTTCCAATGCGTTCGTCAGTGCAATTTTTTCTCAGCCTGCTTTTCTCGGGCGGCTTGCTTGCGAGCACCTATTGTCAGGCCGCACTGGCAGTCAGTGAAAAAGAAGTAGACAATCTGGTAATCATTTACCGTCAGGGCAGATATCTGGCAGCCGAAGCGCTGGCCAAGGCCATGTTAGAGCAAGATCCGGGCAATTTGCGTGTGCATTATTACCTGGCCAATTGCTGCGTCAAACTGCTTAAAGTCGAAGAGGCCGAAGAGCAATACACTACCTGTGTGGAAACCGGCAAGGGCACTAAGATTGCTGAGCTTTCCATGATTGGTTTGCAACGACTGGAGCAAATTACCAACCCCACAACTTTGCCTTCGGCTTCTCGCATGCTTGCACTTAACGGTGACCTCAAGCTATTGCAAACACGCCTTAAGCAACAGTCAGCCATCGGTCGCACTCGGGCTCTGGCTGAAGCAGAAGCGGCGAAGCGCAAAATTCGCGACCGTTATTTCAGCCCGGGTTTGACTACAGGCACAGAACAAATAGAAATTGCAAAAATTGATGCTGCTTATAACAAGCGGCTGGCCGACTTATCTAATCGCGAAATTGCCATTTTGAGCCAGGCCGGAGGCAACCAGAAAACCCAACTGATGCCGCTAGGAAGCAATATGTATGTGCAAAATTACGTCAACTTTGGCGATGATAATATTGAAGATATTCCGTTATATGCGCCGCTCAAAGCTACGGCAAAAAGTCTGTCGGAACTAAAACAAGAAATCAAACCAAGCGCAAAGAAGCGTAGCCTTTCTAAGCCTAAGCCACTGAAAACAATAACTCTGGCTGCCGAGTCTAAGAAATAATGATGACGTACAAGGTTTTTTCATGCGGCACTATTTTTATTTCTTTGGCTTTTGTTTGCGCTGCAAATTATTTCACCATCAATTGTTGCACGGCCAAAACAAATGCTCAGCCTGAGGTTACTAAAGTAAAACTGTTCGGCCGCGTAGATGCGCTTTCTGTCGCTTGCAGTGCGGCCGGTATCAGGCTGGAGAGCCGGCAATTACCCACTTCGATTTTAAAAGTGCGGCTGGGATCGCCTGCCAGCTATGCCGGTGTGCTGGACGACGATCAAGTGATTAGCGGCACCATATCTGGTGACACTATGCATTTGAATTTAAAGCGTCAGGGAAAACAGTACAGTGTGGCTTTGAAAATTAGGGGCGACGGCGCTGCCACATTGACTGCTGGGGACATCCAGAGCGGCTCTAAAGTCTTTTCCTCCAGAACTAAAACCATTCAGGCTTTTAATTTAGCTTTGCATGAGAAAACCAGACAGTCCGATTGGAATGTTCTGCGCCAATACCAAATTGCTGTGGTAGTGGATCAATCAGGTTCAATGAATGACGGCATTGGCCAATCTGATACTTCAAGGTGGCAGTGGTGCTGCAAACAATTAGAATCGTTCGCCACAGAGGCGCAGAGGGCCTCAAGCCAGCCGCTGAGCTTAGCTACTTTCAATCACGAATACCACATCGCTCATAAGTGCACTGCTGCGCAAATAGCTGCCATTATGAATGCCAGCAAACCGAATGGCGGAACCGAATTTGCCGGCCCGCTCAAACAAGTTATCGACGATTACTGGCGCACAACGCGGCAACAACCGCTCTTGATTGTCATGATTACTGATGGCGAAACTAATAGTGGAGCCGCAGCCGAACAAGTTTTGCGTGATGCCACCAGCCGTATGACCAACAACAATCAGATCAAACTGGTGATTTTTCAAATAGGTGACACCGGCGACGGCGCCGACTTTGTCAGACGCCTTGACCACGACCTGGTGCTCGGCGGCGCCAGGTATGACATCGTCAAAGCCGTTCTTTTTGACGATCTCTGGCAAAATGGCCTCAGGCACGCTCTTTTAAAAGCACTGCAGCAGGACTGAGCTTATTGAATTTATTGATGGGTAAATGGATCAGGTTAATTGCTGGCCCGGATTAATCGCTTTGACGCTATTGCCGGTGCAGCGGAAGCACCAGTCGGCTTCCATTACCGAACCACAGACTTCGCAGCGGGGCAAGCCCGAGCGTTTTTTGCTGGTCTGGGGCGCCGATGGCACAGCATTTTGAGAAGTTGAAGTGGATGTAGCGCTGGCAGCCGGCGCGGCGGTAGCCACCGATGCTGCAACCGGTTGAGAGGCTGAACTGGAACTAATCACTTGATTGGTCGACTGGCTGGCCTGGCTGGCAGCCACTGCTGTCACCTCTGCCACCGGATTCATCTTTTCCAGCATGGCAATATTGCCGGCGATTTCGTGGGTTTTTGGATGTGTCGGTCCATAAGCGCTCTGATAAATGCCGTAGACCTTTTTGCACATTTGTACGGCATCGGCGTATTTACCCTGCCGATAATAAAGTTCGGCCACCAGATTCATGGTTGTGGCAATTTCAAGAGCGCTGGCATTGATAACCTGGGTTTTAATGGACCAGGCTTTACTGAGAAAGTGTTCCGCCAGAGTGAACTTTTGCTGACGCATAAGCGCACGGCTTAAGGAATCCAGGCTGTATGGAGTGCGCGGATCTTTGTCTCCGAAATGTTGCGCGATTAAGACAGTCATCGCCCACATTGCTTCCGCATAGGGATAATTGGAGTTGGCCTCGGCCTGCTCGCCTAAAATTCTATATCTATCCCAATCTTGGTCCATGAAAGCCAGCAATGTCCGTCGTTCAAAAGAAAATTTATAAGACCGTCGTCGCAGGATCTACAATTAACGACTCACAATTAATCAGTCCCAGTTTTAGGCAGGTATAAACCTGTTCATGGTGACAGTTTACAGCCCACATAAGCTGAGCGCAATGTGCCGACGCCATGTAAGCGGTCAAAGCTGAACAAGATGAGGTTATAAGGAGCATTCAAATGCCGCAAGACAAGCCCGTTCGCGCCGCAATCGTCGGTTATGGTTTAGCCGGATCGGCTTTTCACGCGCCGCTCATTGCTTCTACTTCCGGAATGGAAATAGCCGCGATCGTCACCCGCAGTCAGGGCAGACAAGAGCAAGCGCACGACGATTTCCCTCAGGCTAAAATTTGCTCCAGTCTTGATGAAATCTTCGCCAATAAATCTCAATACGATTTGGTTGTCATCGCCACACCGAACGATACTCACGTAGATTTAGCATTAGCCAGTATTGATGCCGGTATAGCCGTAGTAGTAGACAAGCCTGTCGCTATATCGTCCATTGAAGTAGAGTCGCTCATAGCCGCCAGTCAGCGTGCCAATGTACTGGTCTCAGTTTTTCAAAACCGCAGATGGGATAGCGATTTTCTTACTGTCAAAAGCTTGATTGATAAAGGCGTGCTTGGCAAAATTACCCGGCTGGAATCACGCTTTGAGCGCTACCGTCTGGAGCCGAAGCCCGGCAGTTGGCGCGAAACCACCAGTGTGGACGAAGGCGGCGGTTTGCTCTTTGATTTAGGCAGTCATTTAATAGACCAGGCCCTGGTGTTGTTCGGCCAACCTCAACAGGTCTATGCCGAAGTGGTTCACCGTCGAGCTAGAGTAGCAGGCGACGACGATACATTCATTGCTCTCAGTTTTGAGGGAGAAATCAAGGCTCATATCTGGGTCAGTATGTTGGCACCGGCTCAGGGGCCGCGTTTTCGCTGTATTGGCATCAATGGTGCTTATGAAAAATGGGGCCTTGATTCACAAGAGAATGCCCTCAAAAAGGGGCATCGCCCCGGGCATTTGTTCTGGGGCCATGATCACAAAGATGATTATGGCAAGTTGACCACTTATCATAACGGTGAAAAAATTGAAGAGCGACTGGCAACATTGCCCGGCGCCTATGAGAATTTTTACACCGCTATGACCGCCGCCATTGCCAGCGGTACGCCGGTGCCGGTCAGCCTCGCTGACGCCCTCAGGTGCATGAAAGTAATAGAGGCAGCGCGCCTTTCAGCCCGCGATAAAATAGTCGTTAATATGCGGCCCTGAGTCTGGTGAGCAGTTCGTCTGGAGTGGCAGCCGGTGCCACAGGAGCCATTGCGGCTTCTGGATTGACTTCGTAGAGATCGAGATACTCATTCGTGAGCACAAGGTTCATGACGCCGTCATCAATGAGCGAGTCGAGCGCTCGCAAATAAAGAGTGCGCACCGCTTCAGGATGGCTGTAAGAGCGTTTGCATTTGACGAACTCTTCGTTCTCTTGCTTGACCTTGCTGACTGTATTCAAAGTTCGGGAAGCTTCGCGCAAAATTGATATTTTAGTTTGATCAAGTTTATTCATTGCTGGGCTCCTGTTTCGATTGAGTCTAACGACTATTGCTGGCCATGCGATGTTCCTGAAAATTTATCTCTGTCCAGCTTTAAAGAGGGCTGGCGGCAAAATCGTCTAAATCTCGAACCGTCTCTTTTGCCTTGCCGAGCAGACAGTGACAGCCTCTTGGTAGACCAAGGCGCAAATTTCTTTTGTCATTTTCCGTCCAGCCCTTCGTCGAAATTTTCAGTTCTTTCATATGACGAAAGCTGGTTAGGGTAGGAATTACATCAGGAGTGAGGGGCACGGCAAGCAAGCTCACATGTTCCAATTTCGTCAAAGCACTCAGTACTTTCAATCCAGTGGTGGTCAGGCGCGGATTACCTGAGAGACTGAGATAATCCAACTCGGTATCTTTTGCCACCAGCGGAAGAATTTCGTCTTTTTGATTAGACTCACTGAGCATGAGCTCCTTCAAGGCCTTCGAGCCGGCCAGGGCACCGAGGGTGGCATTTATTTTTGTAATTTCGCGTGCTTCTAAACTAGTGAGTGCCCGCAAGCGCTTTAAACGAGCAAGGGTGCCGTCTTTAAGACTGCTGGCCGACAATGTCAGTTCTTTTAAATGAGTAAAACGGTTGAGATCCGGCAAACTTTTTTCAGTTAACTCAGAGCCGCTAATATCCAGTGACGTAATTTTGTTCAAGTGAGTGGTGCCGGCAAGTTGTTTATCATTGAGAATAAAACCGCTGCAATCAAGGACGCCGATTTCTTCGACTCTGAACCTGCGCAAATATTCAGGATGATTGGCGCCCGCTTTAGAAAGGCGAAGGCGATAGAGCCACGGCAGTGGCATGGTGACTTTTCCAGTGGCTTCCACCACGCGCGAATAATCTGATGTGGAAATTTTTCCCAGTGATACCCCTGAAGGAAAATTGAACACCACCATACTGCTGTCGCTCTCAAGGTGTGAAAATAGCCCGCTGCCTTGATCTATTTCTTTTGGTGGTGGCGGCACGGCGGCAATTACCGGCTTCGGCGCTTTGATGCCGCCTGTGATGAGCACGATAGAGAAAGTGACAACCAGGCCGCTCAGTAAAACCACCGCCAGGATAATCATGGTGGCATAGTTTGATGGCGAGCTGCTGCTGGAGGTATTTTGGCGAGCGCCAGTATCATTATTGGTGTCGTCTGTATCGTTCGTACTTTCGCGCTGCTTAATGCGTTGCTCCCCGGCGGCATTGTCAATTCTGTCGCCCGTCAGTCGAATGGCATAGCGAGGCGGTCTTCCGCTTTGCAGTGCCAATAGATCTTGGGCCACTTCTTCCATCGTTTGATAGCGATCTTGAGGATCTTTTTGCAGCAAAACTTGCATTATAATTTCAATGCCGTTGCTGAATTTGCCCTCAGGCAATCTTTCATTTAAGGTGGGCGGCTCGTTGAATTGGTGCATCATAATCGCTTCAACATGGCTGTCTGCCTGGAATGGCGGTGAACCTGCCAGTGCCTCAAAAAGCGAACAACCGAATGAATAAATATCAGAGCGGTAATCGATTTTGGTGCCCCGTGATTGTTCAGGGCTCATAAAATTGGGGCTACCAAGCACTTCGCCTGGTTTAGTGAGATCGGCAGCATGACCGGCCTCACTTACCAATTTGGCGATGCCGAAATCTAAAATTTTTACTGTTGATATTTTTTCAGCGTCTTCGCTGAACATGATATTGGCTGGTTTGATGTCGCGATGCACAATGTTTTTGCCGTGCACATAATCGAGGGCAAGGGCAGTAGGAATGAAGACGGAGAGAGCTTGACCGACGGTCAGGGGACCAGACTTTCTAATGCGCTCTGATAAATTTTTACCTTCCACAATTTCCATTACATAATATGGAGTACGTTTCTCCAGCAGACCAAAATCAAAAACTTTGATCAAATTCTTGTGATCGAGTCTTGAAATTGCCCTGGCTTCTTGTTCGAAACGCTGCCAGATTTCATCGCTCATTTTGTCTGTGAAAATAGTTTTGAGAGCGCGGTCAGTGTCTAAATTTAGTTGCCGCACACGGTAAACGATACCCATGCCGCCAATACCGAGAACAGAGAGCACCTGATATTTTTGTTCGACGATTGAGCTGATGGGAAGTTTATCCATTTATAGCTCTTGCTTGATTCTGGCGAACATCAGTTGATCACAATAATTTCCATCTTTAAAAACCGACTTTTTCAATCGGCCTTCGCACTCATATCCGGCTTTCTTAAGCACTCTAGCTGATGCCGGATTCCAATCAAAAACAAAAGCGTAAATGCGCACAATATCGTGCTCTGAGAAAAAATAGTCGGTAGTCGGCCCGAGTAGTCGCGAGACAATGCCCTGGCCCCAGAATTTCTTGCCCAGCCAGTAGCCGATTTCGCCGCTCTTGCGATGCACATCTTGATTGAGGGCCAGACCGATACCGCCGACGCACTGGTCGTCTACTGTAATGGCAAAATTGGTCACCGGGCGAAAGTCGCTTGCCAGCTCTATCCATTCTCGGGCATCTTTTTTTGTATACGGATGGGGAAAGCGGTCGCGAAGATTGCGCCAGACCTCTTTTTCGTCAGCGTTCGCAACCAGCGAGTCTATGTCAGAAGCCTTATAGGCTCTGATTGACAAGTTGTCTATTTGTAGCACCAGGCCGTTTTTCAAGCTTAATATTTCGCCTGTTTGTTCAAATTGGGAACCGAATCCAAGATTTTCATTCTACAAGGGAGCTTTCACCGCAAGGTATTTAAACAGATGATCAAAATAATCGGTCGATATATGGAACAGTTGGCCCACGGCTGCAGTAACTTTGCCGGTACCTCGCTGGCATTTGCCCTCGCTTTGATTCTGGTGATCACCTGGGCCTTGACCGGGCCACTCTTCCATTATTCCGAAGTCTGGCAAATGGTGATTAACACTGCGACTACTATTATTACTTTTCTCATGGTTTTTCTCATCCAGCGGGCGCAAAACAAAGATATTCTTTCAATTCATGCCAAGCTTAACGAATTGATAGCCGCTCAAGAAGGGGCCAGCAACAAGCTCGTCAATATTGAAGACGAAACCGAAGAAGAGTTAATCAAAATCAGGGATAAATATCGAGCTCTCAGCGGTCCTGATGACCAGGGTACTGAACACAAATCGGTGGTTGAACTTAGCGATACTAAGCCGACGCAAAAAGAAAAGGCTGCGCAAAAGTAAGAATCGGTAGGGATTTTTCTATGTATAAGATACTGACACTTTTTGCCTCAACTGTGGCAATAGTATGCGTATGGCATATTTACAGCGAGCGCCAGGCCAGCGGCTATGACTCGCCCGCCTGGCAGCGCTTGAGCAGCCGCGGAGCTTATGTAAACACAGAATTGAGTGGAATGACCCTGCTTGGTGATCAAGTGGTTTTCAAAGCCGCTCCGCTCATGACAATGGATAAGAAGAGCGGTAAAAAAGTACCGCTCAAGCTCGGTCAGTCATCGTATGTTTTCTCTGCGTGTACAGACAAAGATGGTCATATTTACGCACTTAGCGACATCCACGGCAAAATTGCAGTGCAGAAACAAACCGGTGATCGCTGGCAGCAAATGGCGGTACCAGATATGGTGGCGGGTCAACCGCAAGATTTTCAAATTGTGGCCGATCAGGAGAAGTTGGCTTTAGTGTCGTCAGCTGCAATTTTTACTGGCAAAAGTGGGCGCTGGTCTCAAGTATTCAGTGGACCTAAAAGTAAAGAAATTGTCTCAGCCATGCCTAGTTCGCAAGTAATTATGAGGGCAGGCAAAGTTTATGTAAGCCAGGCCGACGGTGACAAAGGCGATGTTTTATCAATCGATTTGCAAAACGGCAAGGCCACCAAGATATATAACGGCGCCGCTGTGCCCTTTATGGCTCTGTCTAAAGACGACCAGCTCTGGTTCGTCACTGGCGAAAAAGGCAAAAGCTCGCTTTATTCGCTAGACGTCAAGCAAGCAGCCAAGCCGCATTTAGAAGCCTCGACCAGCGGATTTCGCTACAATGTTTTAGACCGCATAGGCAGTGTTGTCGGCGGCGACCCACTGAAAGCATCGCAGGCCGTCAACTGGCCTTATGAACCTACATGGTTCAGCGGGCTCAGCGTCCTAGACGATAACTCGGTACTTGTGGCCACTCGAGATTACGGCCTTTTAAAATACAGAGATGGTAAGTGGGAAAAACTGACCGCTTACTGGCCGGATAGCAACGCTCTTAATCCGGTGGTTACAGACATTGTCGGATTGGCATCGCCGCGGGGCGAAAATGCCGTGATTGCCGTCAAGCGAGGCGGTCTGGTCTATTACGATCTGGCTAAAAAACGCTACAGCTTCTGGCTTGATCCGGCTTTGCCTCAATAAAGATCGCTCTTATTCCACCTTAGCGCCAGGCACCGTCATTGGTGGCGCATATCGAGTGCTCGATTTTGTCGGGCAGGGAGCGATGGGCTTTGTTTGCGAGCAGACTTGATAAGTGGAATTAGCCGTCGCTATTGATGACGGCAGTCAACTCGTTGAGCACTTGGTCGGCTTTATCGTTGTCTATCTGGCAGGTGCCAGCCGCTTCGTGACCGCCGCCTCCGTATTTAAGGCAAAGCTCACCCACATTGGTTTTCGAACCGCGGTCAATAATTGATTTGCCAATCGCAAAGACTGTGTTTTGTTGCTTCAGACCCCACAATCTGTGAATAGAAATATTGGTTTCCGGATGCATGGCATAAATCATAAAACGGTTGCCGGCAAAGATTGTCTCTTCTTTTTGCAAATCGAGCACAATCAAATTTTTATGCACGGTGGAGCATTTATTTACCTGCGCTTTAAAGAGCTCAGCTTGCTCGTTATAGAGTTTGACCCGCTCCTGTACATCAGGCATCTGCATGATTTCGTCGATATCGTGATCTTTACAATAGTCGATTAAATCCATCATCAAATTGTAATTGGAAATGCGAAATTCGCGAAAGCGACCAAGACCAGTGCGAGGATCCATCAGATAATTGAGCAGAACCCAACCCTCCGGCTGCAAAATTTCTTCTTTGCTGAATTGGGCCGCGTCGGCTTTGTCCACTTCCATCATCATGGTGTTCCAGCGGGCGGGAAAAGTTTTGGCGCCGCCGAAATGGTCATAAACAACTCTTGCGGCCGACATAGCATGGGGATCAATAATGTGATTAGCACGCTCGCCCTGATTGCGCGTCATTTCGCTGGAGTGGTGATCGAAAGCCAGGTGCACGCCGTCTACATAGGGCAGGTTAGTGGTGATGTCGCGATTGGTAACCGCCACTTTGCCGTCTTGCATGTCTTTGGGGTGCACAAATAAAATATCATCGAGCATGTTGATGTGCTTGAGCAGAACTGCGCATACCAGGCCATCGAAGTCGCTGCGAGTCACCAGTCTGTATTTGGTCTCAACGGCTGTATCTGTCATAGTCTTCAATTGCCTCTTGTGCTGCGCAAATTATCAGTTACATAATCAGACTTACCACCGCTGCACTGAGAGTAAAACCGCTTTTGATTAACTTCAAAAAATTGCTTTCACCTATAATGAATTTGGACGGTTATGCCTGAGGTTGCCACAAATGCAAGTAGCTGACTTAGAAACCCGCCTGCAAGACAACCGTTCACGGTTGATTCGTGCTGCCCAGGTGATTGCCGATGCCGACGCGCTGCTTATCGGTGCCGGAGCCGGTATGAGCGTCGATTCTGGCCTGCTTCCCTTTCGCGGCAAGACTTACGCCGAAATTGCCAGCCCCCAGCTAATGCAAGATGACCCCCGCCAGGCCTGGGGATTTTATGGTCACTGCCTGCACTCTATCGAGATACTGAGCCGCACAGGGGCTTCCGGATCGTCAAATCGTGGGCAGAGTCGAAGCATGGCAATTATTTCGTCTTTACCAGCAATGTCGATGGACATTTCGCTCGCACTGGTTTTGCTGACGAAAAGATTTTAGAAATTCTGGTCGGCCGACGGAATCAGTGTAGCAGTGGACGAAGTAACGATCAGAGCCATTGGCGATTTACCTCTGTGTTCTGATTGCGGAGCCATTGCTCGGCCTAATTTGCTTATGTTCGGCGATCGATCCTGGGTGCCCTTGCGTACCGTCAACAAGAAAACCTGTATGAGGCCTGGTTGGCAAAGAACAAAGGCAAAAATATCGTCGCTATTGAATTTGGTGCAGGTACGACTGTGCCCACCGTGCGCTATGAATGTCAGAAGCGGGGCGACACTTTGATTCGCGTCAACCCGCGTGATTATCTGGCTACGATTGAATCTATTTCCATTCCGCTCAATGCTCTGGAAGCAATTTTGGAAATCGATAAATTTATGGTTTAGCCGGCAACTGAAACGTATACGTTTCAGTTTTGAAATGAATGGTCTGGTTCTTTTTCAAAATGAAACGTTATCGTTTCATTTTGAAGAGTTAAGTGTCCTCCATTCACCGCTAACGAACCGTCTATCAACTATACTTTATAATAACAAAGGCCAAAAAATTTAAAAAGTGCGAGAAAGAAAAAGCTAGAAGAACGGGAAGGAAATGCAAAAAATATTTGCTTTTCCTCCCCGTCTCCAGCTGCTGAATTGATGCGTCTTTTAGTTCGCGTCCAGCAAATACATGTGCACAGATTCCGGAGCATGCTTGATGCCCTGAGCACTGGCGGCGGCGAGCTCGATGAGCTTCTTCTCGATGGCGTCCACGCGCAGAACACCGACGTGAACAATCTGAGTACGCGTCTTCGGGTCGATGAAGAACGTGGTCGGAATGGAGTCGACATTGAGCTGAACGAGCAGAGAGTTGAAGACGTCGTGGTCGACCTTGAAGAAGCGAGCTTTACCGACCAACTTGGCGGCAGCCTGCTCCATCAATGGCATTTGCGTGCGGCATCCGGCACACCAATCGGCGAAGAATTCGACGACGATGGGAAGGTCGCTTTGGGCCATTTCGGCTTCGAAGTTTTCGTCAGTGAGTTCGATAAGCGAGGCGCGGGGCTCGGTGCGGGTAGGAAATTCCTCGCCGACGGTGCCGTCGAATTCGTCGCTGTCGACATCGCTGTCGATAACGGGTTTGTTGGCAGACTTACTGCGGAAGTAGGCAATCGTCGCGATGACGATACCGACAAGCACAAGGCCGCCCATTACGTAGTGGAACATAATATGTTCTCCTTGGTTTGAGTGATACACAGGTTGTAGAAAAACCGGCAAGCGTCAGAGTGATGAATTTGGTCTCGTCCGGTCAGCGCTCGAATGGCGTGTTTGGAGAGCGAAATTAATCAGAGTGAGTGATTGGCTGGTTTGATTAAGTTGCTTGAGAAAGAAAATGGGAGTGTAAACGTTAAGACACTAGTTCTAAAGAGAAGGTCAGTTCAACAGGTCATGATTGATATATAGGCTCTATTAACTAGAATTCGATCTCTTGGAGACGTTAGCGCACCTGTTCCTTCTTGACATTTGCGGGCGCCTCAGGCCTGTGTAACGGCTTTTTGCTAGTTTTCGTCGAGGCCTTAGCGCTTCATTTAACAGCTGTGGTATGTTATTGCTCTTGATTGGTTTGCTCCTGACTGATGGACAAGCCGAATCTTGGGATCGTAGCTCAGTTGGTTAGAGCGCCTGCCTGTCACGTAGGAGGTCGCGGGTTCGAGTCCCGTCGGTCCCGAATTTTCGAAGACGACTTAAAAGCAAGCTATTTTGATCCACAATAGCTATGGATAGTGGCGGGCCTTTATGTCGTCTTTTGCTGAATTACTCAATCCGGTTCATTCTCCAGAAAAAACCAAGATTCTGGAGGCCATAGCTGTTCGTGGGCCGCGCATTGTTCCAGTAGACATTGCCGCTGACACAGGCATGGCCTTGCCGGCTGTAATGAGCGAACTCAATAACATTGCTTCTGAAACCAATGCTCACCTGGAAGTAACCGAATCAGGCAACATTGCCTATAAATTCAGTAATAACCTGCAACAGCAATATGTAGCCAATGCTTCCAGGCAAATGTTTCGTTCGGCTTTTCGCGTGGTTTCTAATATCGCCTTGATTGTTATGCGGGCTTTTGTTGCTGCCATGTTTTTCCTGGTGCGCATTTCTTTTGGCCTGGCCCTTGTGCTCGGCGCCATACTGGTAGTGGTGCTGATTGTGGTGGTCATTATTGCCGGCCTTAAGGCCTTGACCGGCGGAGATGGTGATTCCGGCGGCGGCGACGGTTTTAATTTTGACTTCGGCAATCTATTTGACTTCAGCTTTGCCGGAGACCGGCCCTTTTATATGTACTGGGCCTTCGATTGGCTCTGGGACTGGTTCTTCTTCTGGCGCTATATTTTCCCACCCTATGGCGGTTTTGGTTATAACGCCCCTTATGATGCGCAAAACGATTATTTAAACCGCAGCGAAGAGAAAAAACCGAATTTTCTCTTCAATGTGTTCTCATATTTATTTGGCGACGGCGACCCGAATCCTAATCTGGAAGAGCGCAAGTGGCAGACCATTGCGCAGGTATTGGAAGCAAATCAGGGGGTCGTGACGGCTGAACAGTTGGCACCATATACCGGGCAAGATCCAACCAATGAAGATTGGATGATTGGCATCATGCAGCGCTTCACCGGTTCGCCGGAAGTGACTGAAGCCGGCCATATCGTCTATATCTTTCCTGCTTTTCAAAGTAGCGGCACTGCATCTACGCCAAATACATCGTTGCGATCAGGGAAGACTGAAAGCGTCGAACCAGATAATTTGAGCAAACTATTTAATCAACATATCGGCCGTCAGAAAGCCATTCAAACGAGCCAGAGGCGAAGCCGTGCAGTGGAAGGTTATCTGGCCGAAATGGAATGGCCTTTCATGTCTGTAAATGGCGGCAGCCTCGCTTCAATTATCGCTTTTGGACTGGTTGTTTTACTGGGCAGCATTTTCCTGATTTTCAATGTCTCCTGGATTCCGCTTTTGGCCGCTGTTAAACCATTGCTCTATCTTTTATTCGGCTACGGTCTTTTGTTCTTTCTTATTCCCGCCTTGCGCTTCCCCATTTTCCGCATGATCAATGACGGCATCATCGAACGCAATGACGCCAAAATGTTGTATGCCAGTCAACTGAAAAATCCTACACCGGCTCTCAGCGATAAACTGCATGAGGCGCGCAAAGTGCGAATGAGTGGTTTGTCTATTGGCCCCGACAAAACTGTTTATACAACTGAGAAAGATGCCCTCGATCAACCTGATGATTTAGATAAGCAGTTCGAGCAGTTTGAACCTTAATTCTGCCGGTCCGCCGCGCGGCCTGTGAGCAGGTAGCTAATTGCTCGCCTATGAAATTTTACAACCTGAGAGTTGTATTTTTCCACAACCTGTAAGTTGTAAAATTCTTTAGGGTTTCGCAAGAGACACCCCGAACCAAACAACCAAACAACCAAACTCCGCTATACTATATAAATTAATAAATCAGCCAAAAAATTGCCTCTCCATATGAAGCAGTCTGGGCTCGCCTTTTAGAGGCACTAAAATGGTTTCGGCGTCAATTTTTGAACCGCAGATGGTGCCATGGGTCAAAGAGAATCGTGAAATATATCGACGAGGGGCTCGAGTTCTAGGTTTTGGCACAACAAGGCCCGCACTCCCATCATTGGAATGTTTGCTCGTCCCTTAGATTGAACGGCTCAGGCTGCCAGCGAAACCGGTGACGATATTTTCGACGCCCGCGCTGGTGTTACCGGGTGCAACAACACACAAACAAGAGTATTAGCAGTGATCGATGTTTGCCGACGACAAGATGCACACTGAATTGAACGCCTCTTACTGAGCCGATATCCATCATTGTGATTGCAATACGGGCAGATAAAACACCTGGGCCACTTCGTCTGAGACACAGTCTGCAACCAGGCTTCCTCAGAACTATACGCCGCTACAAAAGCTGGAAGACTAGAATTTAGAAGTATCATAAAACCTCCATTTTTGGGGTAGGACACTGTATAAGATAGTATATTCAGCAAAAAACCCAAGTAACGGTGGAGCCAAGCTTTTAAGCTTTGGCTGCGTTAAATGGGCAGGTAAGGCCATCAAAATATTCCCGTGTTTAAAAGTTTTGGTTATGAACGCTCTGCGTCCTGCCAGCTGCCACGGCTAACTGCCGTTTCCAACCAGTCTTGAGGGAATGGCCGACCCGGATTAATCAGCTCATAAAGAAGGGCACGATCATCGTCGGAGAGCCACGTCAAAAGGCTAAGCAGAATATGTGCTCGGTCTTTTGTGGCAATCCAACCATGGGTGAGAAAATCATTCTTCAGCGAAGCTTTTTCGCTGTCTTGCGGAAAAGCGACACGGTCGATGTGACCGATTTTGGCCCCGCTAAAGTTGTATTCACTGATGTAAACTCGACCGGCAGTGCCCGTGACGATGCCGTCTTCAGACGATTCCTCCACTGTCGGCCAGACCAGATCGCAAGCTGCCACAAAAGCTTTTACTTGTTTGTTTTTGCCTTTGAAAATCACCAGCATTGGTTCGCCGATGCTTAGAGTGGTGTCGTGCAGCGAGTCCTGGTGAGCCTTTGACAGCATCACGGCTTCGGCGTGTGACAGTGGCGCAGCGGCGGCCATGTTGGTTTCGAGAATGAGAGCCGGTTGATCCATCGAGCCGCGGGGGCAGTTGGAAGGAGCATACGGAGTGTGGAGCCGCAGCTTTTCCAGCTTCGCAAAAGTTTCGAAGCGTTGCAGCTCAGGACGCTCTGCGAAAATTCCCTCCAGCCGTTGTTTGATGCGATCACCGGTTGTAATGCGCGCCAGTGTAAAAATAGCCACCACCCCGAAAATTGCCAACCGCACAGTGAAGGAAGCTTCCAGCACAATTAGCAGGCAAAAAATGGTGGCGACGATGCAACACGAAGCTAAAAATCCGCAGCCGGCAATGGCCTTCTTGTAGTTGTTGATTTGATTTTGGAAGGCCGTCAGCGCATTGCTTTGCTGCAACGTAGGCACCGGGCTTGAACAGTGGCTCTCCAGCAAACGAAGATTTTTTCTCGCCGCCAGAAGACAGAGCAAACAACAGACCAGAGGCGCGCAGGTGATGAGAAAATAGATTGTTTTTAGGGTCATATAATATTCCCTCATTAGGGACCTGAGCTGGGGCTGCCAGCCAATCTCGCTTTGAGATTGCACTGACAGCCCCATCAGGTTTGGTTAGAACCATTGGTGACTAGTGAGCGTTGCCGATCTTGATCAACTTCGGACCGAAGCGATCAATGTTATTGGCGTCGTCAGCCGGGATTGCTCCCAGCTTCGGGCTGCGCTTGCCGTTTGAGCCGTCCGGATAGGGATGAAGCTTGTCCATCCGCTCTTCCACCATAGGCGACGTTACAACCGACAAATGAGCGCGGGTGAGCTCCCAGGGGGTGCGCACGCCGGCCGACTTGAGGAACATGAGCAACTCTCGCTGCAGCACCATGTTGTAATTGGCCACCTTGACGTACTTGTCTTGCGGATCAAAACCACGACGCAAGCGCGGGTCTTGAGTGGTAATGCCGGCTGGGCAGTGGTTGGTATGGCAACGCAGCGCCATGATGCAACCTTCGGCAATCAAGTTGCCGCGACCGATGTTGACCATATCTGCGCCCATGGCAATGGCGATGGCGACGTCGTCACCTTTGGCTATTTGGCCAGAGGCGATCAAGATCGTTTCATCGCGCACACCGAACTCGCGCAAGATAGTGTCGACGATAGGAATGGCGTGCAGAATGGGCATGCCCATGCGATCCGCCAGAGCTACCGGAGCTGCACCAGTTCCACCCTCGCCACCATCGATGGTGATGAAGTCGGGTGCTTCGCCGGTCTCTTTCATGTGCTGCGCAATCTCGCGAAGCGGGTCTTCGTTGCCGACTACAATCTTGATACCAACCGGTTTTCCGGTCAGCTCTTGCATCATGGTGACGAAGCGGAAGAGCGAAGGCACATCGTGGAACTCATCCCACGAATTAGGCGAATAGCAGTCTTCGCCCATGGGGATGCCGCGCCACTCAGCCAGTTGGGGCGTGATCTTTTCTTTGGGCAACTTACCACCCTGACCAGGCTTGGCACCTTGAGCCAGTTTAAGTTCGAAGCCCACGATCTGAGGACTATCCGCCGTCTTTCTCACCTTGTCGAGGTCGAGCATGGTGAACGGTTCGTCCGGAGGGTTGCCGCCGACACTATATACGGTGCGCAGCAATTTCTCAGCCATGGCCCGAGTGGTCGACTTGCGAAAGCCGAACTTGGCCGGGCCAATCTGCATGATAATGCGACCACCACCGACCATGCGACCTTGCGGGGCGACGCCGGCTTTGTAGAGGCCGAAGCTGCAAAACTGACCGATGCGCTTGAGCTGGTGGCTGATGCGTTCGTAGCTGTCCGGCCTGGTGTCCACGCCGTTCAAGTGAAAGGGTGTCAGGCCGCCTTCACCGGTAAGCATGTGAATGTTGGCCACCTTGGCGCCGCTGGCCAGTGCGCGCACCGCTTCTTCCGAAAGCGCTCCCCAGCTCATGCCAGAGATATTGATCGGCCACGGACACTCATAGGGCGTGCGCCTCTTCGGTCCGATTATTAGCCCAGGCAGCCGGTTGCCCACACGTTCCGAATCGGAGATGGGAAACATGGAAGGCAACATGTGAATTTCGCCCACGTCGCGATAACCGCGCTGCGAACCGAAACCCAGGTTGTTGTTGATGCCTTTGGCCGAGCGGTAGATATACCGGCGAGTAACCCGGTTGTAGGGCCGCTCTTCGGTGTCGCTCATGAACCAGTACTGACGAAGTTCATCGCCAATTAGTTCGAAGCCGTAACGAAACCACCCGAGCAGAGGGAAGTTGCGCCTGATTGTATGACTGCGCTGGATGATGAAATCATGCGCGGCCACGATGGTGAGAAAACCCAGCAGAGCGAAAATCAAGCCGGCCATGGGGCTGACAAAATGCCAACCCGTCCACCAGGCAAGAAATGTCGTTGCCAGTGAAAGAGGCAGAAAGGGGCTCTGCCTCTGAGTGAATTCCGCTGCGGCAATCTGCAAAGGGAATGCCAGCAAAGCGGATACGAGACCAAATTCGAGGCCGCCGAAATAGCAGCCTAGAGTACATGCGAGCACAGTCACAGCCATGATGGCGTGCTTGTGGTTTGTCAGATCGCGAATGCCGACAGCAACGAAGGCACCAACGATGGTGAAGGCGAGAGCCGACGGTTGTCCACCCAGGGACCAGCCGGCAAGCCCACCTAAGAGCGCTGAGAGCGCGGTGAAAATTATCCAGAACATGATCATATATCCTTTTTTTGTGACCGGGCCAAGCTCGCTTTTTCAAGTGTTGCCCGGTTGCACTTAATGGTTTTGAGACTTGTGAAAGACAAGGGCTGCCCGGCTTTTCTCTTGCGAGAATCACCGGACAGCCCTGAGACTTATGTTGTTGTTGTGTTGACCTAACGTGACTACACGTGACTTAGCCTGCCACCATCCCCAATACCATAGACTTTCTTCCGTACTTTACTCGCCGCTGTGACCGGTAGCATCCGGAACAGAAGCGATCTGTACTGGCGCCGCAACCTCACCGGTTTCCACCGGGTTTGGAGCGACGCAGGTCTCGGTTGCGGTGGGCAGCAAATGCTGCATCACTTTGTGGTCGACAGTCTGGCGCAGCAGCACATTAATGCGCAGCTTTTCCAGACCCTGGGTCAACTTCATCTGACCGCCTTCCACCGGGTGAGCGGCGAAGAAAGCCTTGACGTCGACTTCCTGCTCAACGCTGTCGAGCGAAGAGAGGTAACCGAAGATGGCAGACACAGAGTGCGCCGGCCACATGGTGTTGATCTTCTCCCAGTTCGCCTTGATGGCATCCCAGGCAGCCTGAGCACCATCTTCGTTGCCAAGCAAGCTGGCCAGGAAGTAGGCGCCGTCCTGCACGCGCAGTTCACCACTGAGAGCCAGAGCGATGTTGGCGGCCACCAACTCCTTCGGAGTGAAGCTGGTCAACGCGTACATGAACCTTTCGGTATCCTGCGGCGTCGGAGCCTTGAGGCGCAGCGCGTTGAACTCCTTGTAGAGCTCTTCATCGCCGCTTTCGGCCAGAACATAGACCATCGCTGAGAAGACATTGCTGTCCACCGAGGTCGGATCCACCTTCCAGGCCGCGTACATTTCCTTCGCCTTAGCGATCACCGACTTGTGCTTGGCTGTGGTACCGAGGGCCGAAATCACGCTGATTCGCAAATCGGTCACCTTGACCGACTCACCAGGCTGGGTGACGAAGCCAAGCCGCTTCAGGAGCGGCTTGAGCAGATGGCGCAGCTTGTTTTCCACAGCCGCACGTGCCGGTCCTTCCACCACGCTGTGAACGTAGTTGAGCGAACCGATGATCTTGCTCCAGATCTGCGGATCCGTCTCGTCAGTGAAATGCTCCACCAACTTCAGGTAATCCACCAGAGAAACCAGCCGTGCGCGTACCAGCGACCAGCTGTCGTTGAGCAGGTTGTAGCGATCGACCTCGGTCATCACCGTCTGCTTGTTGGCCAGGATACCCTTCACCAGAGCTTCCGAGTAGTTGACGCGGTAGAAGCCATTGCCACCGGCATTGACCACCACCCACTCTACGCCTTCGCCCACATAAACGGTCTGCTGACGCTCGCCGAAAATGAACTTCTGCTCCACCACTCCCTTACGGGTCTTGGCGCGGAGCACAACGGGGATGGGCCAGAGCGAAGCAGATACATTGTCCGATTCGCGCAGCACTTTGAACTCGCTCTGCGCCAGGTCGATGAAACCAGGCATGGAGCTTTCCGAAACGGACACCACCGGGTGACCGCTGGTGAACACCCACTTGTCCATGAGCGTACGCACAGGCACGTTGACCTTGAGTTCGTGGCAGCCGGCTTCCAGGGCGTCCCAGAGGTCGTAGGTCTCGGTGTTCGAGAGACCGTGCTTGCTCAAGTAAATTTGCACACCGCGCTGGAAGGCGTCGGCGCCGATGTACTGCTCGAGCATGCGCAGAACAGAGCATCCCTTCTCGTAAGAGATCAGGTCGAAGATTTCATCGATCTGGAAGGGGTTTTCCACCGGCACTTCGATGGCGTGGGTGGAATTGAGCTGGTCCAGACCGAAGGCACTGGCCCGCGACCCGGCAAAGCTGTCCCACGTGTGCCATTCCGGCTTCCACATGTCGACGACCTTGTTCTCCATGTAGGTGGCGAAACTCTCGTTCAACCACAGACCGTTCCACCACTTCATGGTGGTGTAGTCACCGAACCACATGTGCGCCAGCTCGTGTGCCACCACGTGGGCAACACGCTCGAGCTCGCCCTGGGTGGCGGTCTTCTCGTCGGCCAGCAGGTCGGTCTCACGGTAGATGATGCAACCGAGGTTCTCCATGGCGCCGGCCGCGAAGTCGGGCACGGCGATGAAGTCGATCTTGTCGCCGCCGTAATACGGGATGCCGAAATACGACTCGTAGGTGCTCAGCGAGAACGCTGCGATCTGCTTGGCGAAAGCCAGCTGATGGCTCTTACCCGGGGTCGAGTAGAAACCGAGCTTCTTGCCGTTCACTTCCACGGTGCCGCCGCTTTCCAGCTCACCGGCCATGAAAGCCAGGTAGTAGGTGGACATCAGCGGAGTGGTGGCGAACTGCACGCGCTTGAGCAGCTGGCCATGGTCACCATCGCTGGTACCAGTACCATCCGAGTGCGTGCCATGCAAGCCCTGTAGGCCGGCCGGGGCACTGACGCTCATGGTGGCGATGCTTTCCACCGACATGGCCGACAGAGCGGTGTAGTCGTGCGGAATGTTCATGGCCACGGCGAACGTTGCCTTCATCTCCGGCTCGTCAAAGCAGGGGAAGGCGCGACGGGCGTCGGTGGCTTCGAACTGAGTGGTGGCAATGACGTGGTCTTTGCCTGCGTCGTCGGTCCAGACGGAGCGATAGAAACCCTTGAGTTCGTCATTGAGCTCGCCGGCGAAGCCCATCTTGAGCTTCCATTTGCCTGCACCGAGCACACCAGCGAAGCTGATGGTGGCACGCTGCAGTTTGCTGTCGAGGGTGACCGTGCCGTTGAGCACAGTGCCGCTCGGGTCAACCGCCGTAGCCTCACCTATGGTCAGATGATTGGCGTTGAGAGTGATTGACGACACGCCTCCTTCTCCTTGATTGGACGGGCGCACATCGATGTCGATGGCGACGCTGCCGAAGAAGGTGAGCTTCTCGAAATCGGGAGTGAGTTCGAGGTCGTAGTGAAGCGGCCAGACATTGCGGGGCAAGCGATACATGCTGCCCGTCGGAACCGTCGGCGAGGTGGTCGCCATGGCTTCGCTCAGGCCCTTAAGGCCGAGACCCTTGAACCCGCCCAGATGCGAGCAATTGCGTAATTTACACATAGTTTTCTCCAGTTGATCTTTTGCTTGAAGCGCAGTCCAACGCAAGAGGATTCTCACGTTATTATGCGCGGATGAAAGAAAGAACAAAGAAAAGAGGGATGAACTTTCGTCCACCCCTCGTTCTTGTTGATTTGACTTGACTCGAAACTGAAACGTTATCGTTTCAGTTTTTAACAGCGCTGCTTACTTGGCGGCGATGGCCACTTCGTCTTTAGCCGCCAGATGCTTTTGCAAATGGCCGGTCTCGCGCTCACGCATGAGCACGTTGATGCGCAGCTGCTCGAGCGCCTGAGCGATAGCCATGTCACCGCTCTTCACCTGATTGGCGGCGAAGAAAGCTTTCACTTCCGCCTCCAGCTCAGGTGTGTCGAGACCGGCCACAGCACCGCACATGCGTACGACACCATTTTCGGGATAGCGTGCCACCATGCCGGCCCAGTTGTCCTTCATGAACTTCCAGGCGGCGGCGGCAGCCACTTCGTTGCCGAGCACATTGGCGTACAGGTACGGCGCGTCTTGCGTGCGCACGTCGTCGGTCAAGCACTTGTCGATAGTTTTACCGAGCAAGTTGCTGTCACGGAAACGCGCCAGCGCAAAGAGGAAACGCTGCACTTCTTGCGGCGACTGAGCGGCTTGCGAAAGGGCGAAGAATTCGTCGTAACGCGCTTCGTCGCCCTTGTGAGCGAGAATGCTGACGAGGGCGGGCACCACATTGCTGTCTACCGACTGCTTGTCGACTTTCCAGCCGCTAAACAACTCGTTGGCTTTCGCCTGAACTTGAGCGTCTTCGCCAATGGTGCCGAGTACGCCGATAAGCGAACCGCGCAGCTGACGACTTTGCACCGTTTCGCCGTCTTTGGCGATGAAACCAAGACGGTCGGCAGCAGGCTTCACCAGAGCGTGAATCACCTGCGAGAGCGCCTTGCGATGCTCGTCTTTAACGAGCGAGTGCAGGTGGCTGAGCGAGCTTGTGATGATAGCCCAGACATTGGGATCTTCTTCAGCGCCGAACAGCTTGACCATCTCGATGTAATCGGGAGTGGGCAGAATGCCGGCACGCACACAAGCCCAGGCGTCATTCACCAGATTGAAGCGTTCGATGGCAGAGAGATTCTCCATCACCTTGGCCGTCAGTGAGCTGGTCAGAGCCTTGTCGTAAACGACGCGGTAGAAACCTGAGCCGCCGGCGTTGACCACAGCCCACTCGACTTTAGTGCCAAGCTTTTCGCTGTGGGTCTTGCCGTCCATGAGGAACTTGCGTTCAATCAACTCAGATTGGCCGTCCACTTTCGCCCGCACGGTGACCGGGATTGGCCACAGTGTACTGTCGGCTGTATCGTTCAAGAACTTGAACGGACGCTGAGTCAGTTCAAGCGAACCAGCATCAGCACCGCTCTTCACTTCAACCACAGGGTGGCCGGCAGTGAAGACCCAGCGGTCCATGATTTCGCGCACTGGAACCGGTACCGGTTCGGCGACGTCTGATTTTGCTTCGACGGCAGCGGCTTTGCAAGCCACTTCCAGCGCGTCCCAGAGGTCGTGCGTTTCGGTGTTGCCGTAGCTGTGCTTTTTCAGATAAATGGCAATACCGCGACGGAAAGTTTCGCCGCCGATGTACTGGTGAATCTGATAGAGCACCGAGCAGCCCTTTTCGTACGAAATCACGTCGAAGAGCTGAGCTGCTTCGTCAGGGTGATTGACCGGGCATTCGATGGGGTGAGTGCTCTTGAGAGCATCTACACGCGAAGCGGCAGCGCGCGACAGACCAAATTCATCCCAGACATTCCAGGTGGGCTGCCAGGCGTCGAGGCAGAGATTTTCCATGAATGTAGCGAAACTTTCGTTCAGCCACAAACCGTTCCACCAGCTCATAGTCACAAGGTCGCCGAACCACATGTGCGCCAACTCATGGAGCACCACAACGGCAACGCGAGTGCGTTCGGCGTGAGTGGCGGTTTCTTCGTTGAGCAAAAGTGCGGTTTCGCGGTAGGTAATCAGACCGAGGTTTTCCATGGCACCCGATGCGAAATCGGGGATGGCGATGTGGTCGATTTTCTTGCCGCCGGGATAATCGATTTCGAAATACTTTTCGTAGTAGTCCGTGGCAAAGGCAGCGGCACGCAGAGCGAACTCCGTCATGTGCTCTTTACCCGGAACGCACCAGACGCGCGTTTCGATGCCGTTGACCATTACCGGTTTGGAAGAGACGAATTCGCCCACGCAGAAGCAGACCAGGTAGGTCGACATCTTCATGGTGCGATCGTAAGTGACGCGCTTGAGGCCGGCACCTATGGTTTCGCTCTTGATGATGGCGCCGTTCGAGAGAGCGGTGAGCTCTTCGGGTACGGTCAGAGCCACATCGAAAGTAGCCTTAAATTCAGGCTCGTCGAAACAAGGGAAAGCACGGCGAGCATCGGTGGACTCGAACTGAGTGGTGGCGATGGTGTGCTTGTTGCCCTTATCGTCGGTCCAAATAGAGCGGTAGAAGCCCTTCAGTTTGTCGTTGAGAATGCCCGTGAAGGTGGCCGAAAGCGTCCAGGAGCCTTTGCCCAGAGTGCCATCGAAAGTGATGGTGGCAATTTCGGTTTCGTCGTCGAGCGATACTTTGCCATCCAGGCGAGTGCCGGCGGCATTGGTGGCGAAGAACGTGGAAATTTCCAGTTCTTTTGCATTGAGTTTGACCACGCTGGTCGACTCGATCACATCGACTTCAATGGCCACCGAACCGGCGAAAGTGAATTTCGTCAGGTCGGGCACGAGATCGATGCTGTAGTTACGTGGCTTGATTGTCTTGGGCAAACGGAAAGACTGGTCGACCGTTGCGGTGCCCTCAGACATGTGATGTTTTATGCACATAGTTTTGATGAACCCCTTAGAGAGAAGACAAATGCCTCCTCTTAGAAATGACAGAAATATCAACCTGCACAGTTCGCCTTACATTTAGCTTGGCTGCTGGTTTCAGATGACACACATTTTGACAGGAAATTAGCTGCGCGTAACATTTGTCGTCTAGATATAAACGGATGTTGTAAGACGTGACAACTAATGTCTGCGAGCGCGTTGTTCCTGAAGTGCGTAGTGACTGATTTACAGCAGTTAGACCAAAAGTTGAGGAGAAGAGAGAAGATATACTGCATGCTACTTAAAACTCCTCTTGATTATCAATGAGACTCTCACTAATAAATACTCATAGGAGAAAGCCATATATTTTTCGCCATGGTTTTTACTTTTATGCAATCGCAGCCAGTGATTTTCGCGGATTGTGCCGATCATCAACCGTTAACGGTTCGCGATCATCTCTCACACTGGTTGGTGGCAATTGATTGCGGCTGGTTGAAAAGTGATACCACAATTGCTTGACAACAAAGTTCGCCTAGATTTGCTCTTGCTAATGCCTCAAGCACTGCAACAGTCAAGATTCCAAGTGGAACTGTCTTCTTAATTGATTCGGCTCTCGCCAGCCTGTGACATCTCTGCCAACGGTGTCTCTTGGCATCGAGATCTTGAATATATCTTAAGCCTATACAAGCTTCTTGAATTCTATACCTCCAGTTTCTTAGTGTTACAGCACGTTTAGTTCCTTCACCTCACACAAATTCAAATCTAACTCAAAAGCAAACCTGATTCACATCAGACATCCCTGGTATTACGCGCGGTGCGCGTTCGGGGGAGACGTTGCTATTGAGAGTGATTTGTTTTCGTGCGCGTTGCGTGCAGGTTACTGAGCGATTTTCTACTTCAACTCAACGACATCACATCTCTCGTTTACTTCGAGAAAGGAAACAATTATGTCCACTCGCAATTTCGACGGTATCATCCCGTCATCCATGCTCCTGGAGCTTGCTTCACGCAGCCCGGACAATCTGTCTCACATCGAGACCATCCTCCGCACGCAGAAGATTTTGCAGGCTGCGCGCAATGGCCACATCCGCTTCAAGTTCGCCGCCGGCAAGGCCGAGCGCCAGATCTATGACGCCAAGAACACCACTCGCCTGCCCGGTACCCGAGCTCGTTTCGAAGGTGATGCCGCCACTGGCGACAAGACCACCGACAACGCCTACGACTACCACGGCGGCATGCGCGACTTCCTCAAGGCCGAATTCGGTTGGAACTCCATCGACGGCAACGGCATGAACCTCGTGGGTACGGTGCACTATGGCCGTAACTACAACAACGCCTTCTGGAACGGCGCCAGCATGACCTACGGCGACGGCGACGGCGTGATCTTCATCACTTTCGTTACCCCCAACGTTGTTGGCCACGAGCTCGCTCACGGCGTCACCGAAAAGACCTCCGGTCTCGACTACCAGGGTGAATCCGGCGCTCTCAACGAAAGCTTCTCCGACGTTCTCGGCGCTTGCTATGAGCAGTGGCTCTTCAAGCAGACCGCTGACAAGGCTTCGTGGCTGATCGGCTCCGGCATCTTCGGCCCCACCATCAAGGGCAAGGCGCTGCGTTCCATGATCGCTCCGGGCACTGCCTACAACGATCCGAAGCTCGGCAAGGACCCGCAGCCCGACCACTACAGCAAGCTCTATCGCGGCTCTGGTGACAACGGTGGCGTGCACATCAACAGCGGTATCCCGAACAAGGCCTTCGCCACGTTCGCCATCGCCGTCGGCGGCAATGCCTGGGAAGCCCCTGCTCACATCTGGTGGGAAAGCAACTCCGGTAAGAACCGCGTTGGCAGCACCGCCAACATCGCCGACTTCGCCAAGAAGACGGTGGACAACTGCACCAAGATGTTCCCACAGCACTTGCCGGCCCTGAAGAAGGCCTGGAACGACGTGGGCGTCGCTGTCTAAGGCACGCGGCAATCGCTTCTTGATGCAGAGCAGGCTCAATTTCAATTTTGAGCGAAACTACAGTCGGTAGACAAACTTAATGCGCTCTCGCGCCGGCTTCTTTTGATTTGCCGGCGTGTCTTTTTTAGAGCGAACTGTTTGTTCTATCGGCTGCTGCTCTGCTTCTTTCTCTCAGTTCTCTATCTGTTCGCAGTTATTTCGACTGCTAACCGTCCAAAAACTAAAACCAAAGTACAAATAGGATCTCACTATGAGTAACAACAAGCAAAATCTGAAGGGACCAGTCTCTGATCCCAACAAGCCTTCCAGCAAGGGCCGCCAAGGCGACTTTCTCTTCCGCTTCATCCTCAACACGATGAAGAAGATGAAAGTTCTCCCGCAAATCTCCGAAACCGAGCGCCAGGCGCTTGAGGCCGGAGATGTCTGGCTCGACGGCGATATCTTCGCTGGCAAGCCTGACTTCCAATCGATGCTCGACAAGCCCTACGGCGGGCTGACCGCGGAAGAACAAGCCTTCATCGCTGGCCCTCTCGTTGAGCTGTGCCGCATGTTCGACCACTACGAAGTCGGTCAGACGCGCCGCGTTCCGCAGCACGTCGACGATTTCATCAAATCGCAGGGCTTCATGGGGCTGATCATCCCCAAGCAGTACGGCGGCCGCGAGTTTTCTCGACTTGCCGTCTCAACCATCCTGCACATCCTCACACCCTACTCGTTCACCGTCGGCGTGCGGGTAATGATCCCCAACTCGCTCGGCGCGGGTGAACTGATCATGCACTACGGCACGGACGCGCAGAAGAATTTCTATCTGCCGAAGCTGGCCAGCGGCGAGTTCGTCCCCTGCTTCGGTCTGACCGAGAAGGAAGCCGGCTCTGATGCGGCCAGCATGAAGTCTGAAGGTGTCGTCTTCCGTGACACCGACGGCCAGGTCAAGATCCGGATGAACTTCGAAAAGCGCTACATCACGCTGGCGCCGATCGCCAACCTCTGCACCGTCGCCCTTCAGCTGTCGGATCCCGACAACCTGATGGGCAAGACGACCGCACAGAACAAGGGCGATATCGGCATCACCTGCGTGCTGATCCACAAGGGAACTCCCGGGTTCGAGAATGGTCAGCATCACATCCCGATTGGCGAGGCGTTTGATAACGGCACGCTCAAGGGTGTCGATGTGGTCGTGCCGCTCGATAACATCATTGGCGGAGTTGACTACGCCGGCGGTGGCTGGAAGATGCTCATGGAGCAGCTTGCCGGCGGTCGCTGCGTCTCTCTCCCGGCTGGTGCGGTCGGCAACCTGAAGTTGTCGGCAGCTGCCGTCGGTTCGTATTCGATGGTCAGGTCTCAGTTCAATCGCCAGATTGGTCAGATGGAAGGCGTCGAGGAGAAGGTAGCGTCGGTCGCCGGCATGACCTACATGCTGGATGCGGCGCGTATCTTCGTCTGCTCGGCCGTTGACTCGGGCGTTCAGCCCCCGGTGACGTCCGCTGTGTTGAAGGCTTACACCACCGAGATCGCTCGCAAGGCCGGTATCGATGCCATGGATGTCCTCGCAGGCGCCGGCGTCATGCAGGGCCCGCGTAACATTCTCTCCAAGGGCTACACCGGAGCACCTGTTGGTATCACCGTCGAGGGTGCCAACATTCTCACCCGCACGTTGATGATTTTCGGTCAGGGTGCGACCCGCTGCCATCCGTATGCGCTCAAGGTGGTGCATGCGGTCGACGACAACGACGTGCCGGCCTTCCGTAAGAGCCTGTGCGGCTGGATGCTGCACTTCGTTCTGGGCATTCTGCGCACCGGCGTGCGGAGCCTCACTCGCGGCTGGACCACGAGCATTCCCAAAGTCGCTCCCGAGACAAAGACCTACTATCGGCGCCTCGGTTGGGCGGCGGCGCATTTCGGCACTCTCACCGACCTGGCTATGTTCACGGTTGGCGGCAAGCTGAAGTCGCGCCAGATGCTCACCGGGCGCTACGCTGATGCGGTCGCCTGGATGCTGCTCGGTTTCTCGGCGCTCCGGCGCTTCGAGGCTGAAGGGCGTCGCAAGGAAGACCTGCCGCTGGTGAACTACGCTCTGTCCAAGGCGCTCAGTGAAGTGCAGACAGCCTTCGAAGGCATTTATGCCAATTTCGAAGCGCCCGTCCTCGGTTTGCTGATGCGCACGGTAGGCTTGTCAATGCTGCGGATTAACCCGCTTGGTCATGCACCTTCCGATGCAGTCGCTCGCAAGGCGGCAAGGACCCTGCAGTCCTACGGAGACCAGTTCAATCGTCTTACCGAAGGGGTCTTCGTAGACCACGAGGACGCTCCTGGGCTCGGTCAACTGATCCACGCCTTCCGCCTGACCACCGAGGCCCAGCCGACGGTTGACAGCATCATCACGGCGCAAAGGTCGAAACAGTTGCCTCGTGGTGCCATCAACGAGTCGATTGCCGCTCAGGCAGTCACACTCGGTGTGATCACTCAGACCGCAGCGGATCGTTTGTCGCTCGCGCACGCCGCTAAGCGCAAAGCGATCGAAGTCGACGTCTTCGCTGCCGACGAGTATTACCGCGACTGAGGTGTCCTGCTGAGGTCATCGCACCGCTGGTAATCCCGCTAAGTAATTAGCGTTTAGTACAAATTCGAAAACTATACAGAGCCCCGCTCACGCTGCCGTTTACTCGGCCGTGAGTGGGGTTTTCTGTTTACCCAAGATTCGCGAAAAAACGCGAGAGAAAAAGGTACTTATGAAAAAGAACACCGCAAACCAGATCATCCTCGACCTCAAGTCGAACGATGACGGCAGCGACCGCAAACCTCACGGCCACAATGGTTCGTGTCGTCCGCATGTGGTCATCTGCCCCGGCTATGGCAACAAGGATTTTCCCTTCCCCAATGCCGAGGACCTGACTGTTCGAGCGCTCACCCGCTTGAAGAAGAGGCAGATCGAAGCCAACCGGTCGCAGGGTCAGCCAGAAGGCAACACTGATGGCTTGGGCGGCAAAGCCAGAAAGGGCCACCGCCCTTTTGATACCGCTGGTAGTGGCGATGGCCACGAACACATTACCGGCTCAGGCGACGCTTCCGAGCGTTCCGCCGACGCGTGGTGGGATTCCCCTGGCGACATCGCCGGTGGGAAGTTGAACACCATTCTGCCTGGTCTGCCCAATCTCGGTCAGATTCCCAAACCGGCCACAATCATCGCCCAGTCCAAGCGGGCGCGTGAGAACGGCATTGATGGCACGCTATTCGTGGCTGCCGCCGGGTTGAGAGAATTGCTCGAAGACGGCAAATACGACGCCATTGTCGCCGAACGTTTCGACGACCTGGTGGACAAAGTCAACTGGGCCCGCGACAACATGGGTGCCAAATACCAGCGTGCGGTGGAAAGTCTTTCCACTCAACTGGCCAAACTGCGTGAAGTCTATCTCGGTGCACTTCCGAGAGTGCTCGACGGTCTGCGCGCGCAGAACCCTGGCGTGTCCGAAGGTCGCTTGATCGAAGCGGCCGTGGAAGTGCTCGATGAAGAGCTCAAGCAAATCATCTCCGTGCTGCGTATCTGGACCGATGCATTCGGCCAGCAGCGCGGTGGCAGCTACAAGCAGCTCGACGCTGTTGTTTTTGCCGTGGAGCAGGCTTTCTTGCTTTTCGAAGGCGGCGACCCGGCTTCTCCTCTGTCTACCGACGTCACCACTCGTCTGAAAAATCGCGTCTTCGGCGTCGGTGATACCTTTGTGGCGCGTTTCAGCGGCGAAGGTCCGGCTACCCTGCCCGGCACTCGCGGCCCGGTGCGTGCGCACGCGCTGGAAGTGCCTCACGATGAACGCCACTTCATCACCCTCATGCTTGTGCTCTACATGCACGAGTTTCGTCATGACGTCTTCCACGACGTCGAAGGCATGGGTGACGAACTCACCACGGTGGTGAGCAAGGCGATCATGAAGGCCAGCGGCAGCGGTGAGCTCAAACTCACTCGCGACCACGTCAACATCGGCAAGCAGAAAGTGCCTCTAGCCAATCTGCTCACCAAGATGTATGCCGACACCATCGGCGAAGTGGACGCTGATGTTTCCGGCGGCGTTCTGCTTGCCGGTCCGGCCTTCCTCTATAACATGTTGATGACTTTCTCGGCGTTCAATTCGCGTCGCCGCGGTGTCTTCAATCAGCGCCAGCTCTTGCGCACGTCGTCGTTCTATGAAATGGAACAGACGGAAAACGGACAGATGGCGCTGTCGTTCCTGCCTCACCCGCCGGACTACATCCGCGCTCACATCGTTGCTGCGGCACTTGATGAAATCGGCATGCCTGCTGAAGCGCAGCAATGCAGATTGCTGGCCGATCAGGCTGTGGGTTGGAAGGTGCCGGAATTCATCACCTGGGACGACGTCTCCGGTGAAAAGGGTCGGCCCACCATCAAGATTCCGGTGGAAGACATCAAGCGTGCGGCGCCCTTTGTCGCTCGCGCTCTGATTCGCACTCCGCTGGAATCGCTCGGCAAGGTTGCCACCATCGACGTCATCAACTGGACGCCCAAGTCTGAAGCGAAAGCTCAGATGCTGGCTGAAATGATGATGGACGGCGACTCTCAGCTGCCCACCGACAAGGGTGACATTCATGTCACTCACGTTATCGCGGCTGCGTCGCTGGCTTACTGGGGTCTGTGCAAATCGGGCACTCAGCCGCGTGATGGTGCTTTCGTCATCGAAGCTACGGCTTTGAAGATGATAGACCAGGTGCGCAATGCCTTCGATGCGCGCAAAGCTCTGGCTGAGTCGCTTCTGGCCGCTCAGGCAGCCGAGATTTCTACCGCTTCGCCCGAAGCTTCGTCGGATGCCTCGTCGGATGGGGAAACCCCGGCGTCGTCAGCTGAGCCGTCCACCGATGGGCAGCCGGTTGACCCCGATTCCGACCGCTCGTCAGGTCCTGGCACGACCTAAACAAAAGACAGGTGCGATGCCCCGGCTTTCATTCTGAGAGCCGGGGTGTCCATCACCTCAGTAAGGTAAATACTATGAATTACAAGAAGAAATGGCCTGCCATCGGGGTGGTCCTCGTTGTAGTCTTTATTGCTTCGATCAAGCTGGTGGGCTTTTTGAGCTCACAGCCGCCGACCGACGTGCGATTTCCGGAACGCTCTGATGCACCGACCGTGGTGCTGAAAGATTTTAAATTTCAGGAGAAAGAGCGTCTGGTTACTTACGCGGCCGACAAGCGAACCCGCGTCTCCATGCGCATTGAGCTTAACGACGGCGGCACAGCCATGGTGGAATTCACCAACGGCAAGCCGGTGCGTTTGACTCAATACTTTCCGCCGCCCGCTCCAGATTCTGCCGTAAACGGTGGCAATCTGCCCGACGCCACCGCTCCGCCGGTAGTTTCGGATCCGCGTCTCGAACCGCTCTCTGAACGCAAAGTAATGCGCGTTAGCGAGTTCAAGGCCGACGGCATTTCGGTGGCTATTCAGCACACTTATCTGATCAACGGCGCCTTGAAGGAAGTAGCGGTACGCACGCCGGAAGACAATCTGCTGGTTACGGTTTTTCGTGACGACCTGAGCGGCGTGGAGCGCATTCAGACTTTTGACAAGGCCACCGGTCTGCTCAAAAGCGAACGCGTTTTTAACGCTGATGGCAGCGTTGCTGCTCTGCTCGGTGAAGTCAAAAGCTCATATTCAAGCCAACCCAAGCAGGATTTCTACCTGCCCGACGGCAAAATCTGGCGCTCGATCTTCTTCTCCAGCTATGACGTCGCTATTAGTGATTTCGCGGCAGACGGAATTACGGTGAAGCAGACAACCACGTACGGCTATGGCGACGTTTCAGTCACCACCTACGACACCACCGGCAACAAGCAGTACAGCCGCGGCTTCAGCACCAACGGCTCGATTTCAGTGACATACTTCGACGGCAATGCTAAGCAGTCGATTGTGCAGCGCTGGGTCAAGCTTGATACCGCCGATACCACAATCACTCCAGATCGCATCGGTGTGATGAACGGCGATTATGTTCTGCAGCAGGTCAGCGAGTACATGCCCGATGGCTACAGCGTCAAGCGCGATGTACTCTTCTACCCGGGCGGTAAGGTAATTAAGTCTGTGGAGCTTCGCCCCAACGGCAACTACTCGCCTCGTACCTTGAAGGTCTTCCGTGAAGACGGCAGCCTTGATCGCGTTGACGATGTGAGCTACGGTCAGGTGACCAAGTCGACGCCCATGCCTGCCGGCCCCAACAAGGTGCGGGAGACTTTGACCAGTGAAATGACCCGCGTGACACCGCTGTTGCCCGGTCCAAATCCTGATAAGTCGGACATGCCGCGTCTGACCAAGAAGCAGTTGCAGTACAGCTTCGACTAGAAAAACGAATTTTTTCGGCGCCCAGGAAAGCAGGTTCAAACCTGTTTCACCTGGGCGCTTTTTTCGCCTGTTCTATTCATTCATATAGTATAGCTCCACTATCAGTAATAGGGTTGAGTTCTTGGGGCTTAGTTGTATATGCGCTTCCACTGGAAATCGCTTGCCCAGTGCATTACGATTTCATTTCCCTTCTTTGAAATTTTTGTTG
>JADYXQ010000015.1 GCA_021772135.1 Candidatus Obscuribacter sp. | reverse complement strand
GCCCCAAAACCGCTGGCAGATTTACGGCGCGCCTATTGACTCAACGGGCTAAAATTGGATTGAGCATTTGCGCACTGAAGTGACTGGCTGAGCACAGCGGCTGGAGCCCTACCGGAGCGAGTCATAACCTGCCTCTTTGCACGCTTGAATATGTGCACACAACTTAGTTAGGGAACACGTACTGGGGGTTGGGTGCGGTTGAGGAGCGGGTTGACCTAACGGCTTGCGGCGATAAGGATCTGGATACGTAAACTGAAGATTCTCCATTTTCTCGCGGCTGTTAGTCTCCTGCTTATCTTGGTCAAAGCCCGAAGCGGGGTTATAGGTGCTTAGCAAAGCGGCCCTCATTCCTTCTTTGTCATTGCTATTTTTTGCTTCCAAATATTCCGCTCTCAGCTTGATAAGGGCAGCAGCTGCGCGCAATCGAGACTTTCTTAGAGGTTTTGGATGGACTATCTTACGCCATCGTCACGGCATTGTTCATCGAGATATCAAACCAGATAACATCTTTATTTGCGATACTGCCAGCGGTACTGAAATAAAGATACTCGACTTCAGGATCGCGAAAATTACAGGCGAGAAAAGACTGAATCAGCATCTTACGGCGGCGCGAGAGGTGTTTGTCGGCCCGTACTATTGTGTGCACCTTTTGCCTGGATTCTTTTACACCAACACTCTTCCGCCAAACAAGACAGGGCAATACTTAAGGACTTAAAGAGTGCGTTGCCTGAAAGCGAAAAATTTCCAGTTGAAAGCGAAGCGTACATGGGCGGTGAAGATCAAGCGGTATTGGAATATTACAGTTCGCCCCAGAGACGTATGCAAAAACTGTGATAACCAACGGCATCACTCAAAAATTGCTTGATTTCCCATCCAAGTTTTCCATTGGTACGATAGCTTTCAGCAGTGGAGGCAAAATCGAATATAAGAAGGCACAGGGCCGATGCCTCGTGCCGCCAGGCAGCAAAGTCACGTTTCAATTAAAAAAAACTTTAGAGCGGCATCCCGGACTGCTCCGCTACTTCGGCGGCTATAACTTGAGATATGGCGCCAGTTAATAGAATTTAGAGCCGCTTCAATTTGTTTTCGACAAGGTGCAACCTCACCCATCACGTCGCTGTCAAAGTTTATGGTTTGCACAGTATCTGCCCCAGTTAACACGTAGGCGGTGCCTCGTGCATAGCTCAGAAGCGGCCGACGAGTGCGGCCTGCACCGATAGATTCACAAGGCCCTGTAAACTTGCCAACCTGTTCCAAAAGCAATATTTGTTGTCCATTGATACTGCGAACGGTGCCTGATAATTTACCATTGTCACCATATGTAGTGCCGAAATCTGTAAGTTTTTTTAGATCGCTGATCTGGGCCTGTGTAACTTCTTTAGAATTCAAAGAGTTTTGCAGTGCCTTTGCCAAGTCCTGCGAAATTTTTACCGGGCCTTTGATCTGCACTTTAATCAAACAGTCCGACCAGCTGCTTCTGGTCTTTAAAAAGCTACGGCATTCTGACTGCCCAGAACTTTCCTGATGCCATAAGGCCGGCACTTCAATGCTTGCGATTGAGCCCAGATTGACGTTGACTCGCGCAGGCGCTTTAACTTGAACTTCTTCCGCCGCGACAGAACAGACTCTAGATATGAATAGGCAAACCAGGCCTAGAACCACCAGAAGACTTCTATGGCGCATCATTCACCAGTAGTGCGTGCTTGTGGGTAACTGTAGATAACTCCAAATACAATAAATACACCGAAGGTGAGGCCATGGTTCACGGGCTTCGCTACCAAAGTCTATTATGAAAACAGCCCTCACGCTCACCTCCACAAATGTCAGCAGATACGCAAAAACTTTCCATCGGGACCGCCGAGTGCTGATCTTGGCGGTCTTTTTCTTGGCCCACTGGCAGACTTTGCCAACTGAGCCGATGGATGATAAGATATAGATTGACCGACCGGCCGGTCATCTAATGAATTCACCACGGGACTTGTAAATGAAAAAGTCGCAAACTCAGGCCAGAGTTATTGAGCCACCAACCATTCCGTCTCCTGAAGATGTGCACAAACGCATCGGCAAGCATATTTTGCCGCCAAATCTGCTCGAGAAGATGCCTGACCCCGAAGAGCTGATTCTTCAGAGCGAAATTGCCCCAATTATTAAAGACCGGCTCAATTTGTTTCCTTTCGACTGGCGAGTTGAGACCCCACGTCTAATGCAAATCTATGAAGATGCGCGTAACCCTGGCTGGTCGCCAAGCCAACTACCGTGGGACACATTAGACGTTGATTCAATGACCCTTGATCAGCGCTACGCAGTCTCTTATTGGTTCGCTCTCTTATCGGTATTCGATGCATCTGGGCCAGCCGTATTCGCCAGAGCGATGATTCATGCTTACGAAACCCACGAAGAAGATGCGATCCGCAAATGCTTCTTCAGTGTGGCCCGCGACGAAATGAATCACGAAGAAGTTTGTGGCCGCGCCATCACATTGCTCACGCCAAACGGCCCACTCAATCATGACCCACAAACCACACTCGGTAAGCTTGCTCGCAACAACATCCAATGGCTCTATCACAATGGTGCCCGTTATTGGAATGGCTATAAAAAAGCAGTTGAGCACTACCCCATGGCTATTCTTTTCAGCTCCTTCCTCTTTGGCGAAGTGGCTTCATCAACGCTGTTCCACAGCATGTATGAGTCCACCACCATTCCGGTATTTAAAGAAGCCTTTAAAAATATTGGTCGCGACGAAGGTCGGCACTTGAGTTTCTGCCTTGCGCTTTTAAAAGAAATGATGCCCAAGCTCAGCGAAGAAGAGAAAGACACAATCACCAAGCAATTCAGAGCTGGATTTATTTTCCTTTCAGGCATTCTCTTCGAGCCACCGGCAGAATTCTGGGATCTGCCAGCGACCTTTATTCCGACCCAACGTTTGTTGGAAGAAAAAGCCCGCGAAGTTGGTTTCGGTGTGCTCACACTCGAGCAGCGTAAAGCCAACTGGCGCACCGCTGTAGTTCGTCTAAAAACCATCGTTGAGCCGCACGGTATCAAATTCCCGGCTTTGCCAGAAATTGATGTTGACGGCGAAAGCGTAGATTTTGACATCGACAAAATCATTCCAATTTTTTAGATATATGGTCAGAACACGGGCCGAGAACTATCAAGAAAGGCGCTCGGAAATACTTGATGCAGCCGCATCGATATTCGCCGAACGCGGCTTTGATGGCACTTCTACCTCAGCTATAGCATTAAAATGTGGAGTATCAAAAGCGCTTCTCTATCATTACTTTGCCTCAAAAGAAGAAATACTTTTTGAGATGCTGGTAGCACATTGCCAGTTTTTGGTGGCAGCGGCACAAGCAGCATTGAGCGAAAACGAGAGCGGCGAAGAACAGCTCGCCAGCGTCGTTGGCGAGCTGATTAGCTTGTATATGAATTCGCAAGAAAAGCACATTGCCTTGATGAATAATCTAAAGTCGCTTTCAGGCGAACAGCAAAAAGAAATCAAAAAGCTAGAACGCATCCTCGTGCAAATAATAAAAGGAATTGTGGCAAGGTTAAGGCCTGAACTTTCAGAGCCACTGCAGACATCGCTGGCAATGTATTTAATGGGATCAATCAACTGGACTTACACCTGGTTTAAACCAGAAGGTCCGGTATCCTCAGAACAATTTGCCGACTTGGTAAGCTCGATGTTTTTGAACGGTCTAACTAAGGCTGAGATGCCAGTGATAGATAGTCACTAAAGCAATGATAGCGTTTTACCGCCACTGCCCAGCCAACTCTGCGCTTGTAATTTCAAGTAGCAGGCAGATCAACAACAAGTCAATAAAACGCATT
>JADYXQ010000127.1 GCA_021772135.1 Candidatus Obscuribacter sp. | reverse complement strand
GCATAACACCTCTAGCAACTAGTCAGCAGTCGCCACTATCTGCGAGTATGAATAGGAGAGGTTTAAATCTTGATTTTATATTCAATAGTATATTTAAAATAAGCTCTAACAAACCAGGGCATCAGCACTACCTGCGGTGCTAATGCCATTGCTATACTAAGCCTTTATTTTTATCAATTAGGAAGTTGATCAATCAGACTATTGCGTCTTGCCATCAAACCATCGATGCGATCTTCTAGAGCCTGCCGCTCGTCTACTTGAGTTGGGTTCAAATTATCGTGCATAGTCATCAGTGAAGCAATTTGGTTATTAAGGCCGTCAACTTGTTGATTCAGAGCATTGATAGTTTGCAGTGCCAGGGCTTGACCCAAGTCAAAGCCGCTTTCGGGCGTGCCCGAGTAGACATTGCCACCGTGAGTGGGGCCACTCTGACACATCTCACCGATGGCGCCCCAGGCAGTGGGCATCTGGCTGCCGTGACCGGTAGTCAGCCCGGCGTTACGCTGGCCTGTAATGCCGGCGGCAATACGATGACCCTGGCCGAAACCAGAATACGGAGGAGGTCCGCTTGTGCCTTCGTCACCATAAATGGCCTCAGCGGCACCACCGGCTTGATAGACAAAGCTATCGAGGTTTGTCGGGGGCAACCGTCGTGATTGTTGGGCACAAACGCTGGTTGGATTCCAAAGCTGCATGGCAATCACTGCAGCTACAAGAATAGAACTTGGCATTCTCATGGTGGTGGCACTCACTGGCTGGTTGGTAAATTCGAACCAGTCAGTTATAGCCGAGCCTGTGTGAAAGTCTTGTGATAGTCGAAATTGGGCCTGTAGACAATTGGCGCAGCTGATTTATCTTGACTACCAAATTGCATATTATTTACTATCCGAAAACTAGTAATAGCTTGTGTCTTATAACTCGATTCCATTAGCTTAAGACCTCCCCTATTAAATACCGCCCGACGAATTAATCACGATCTAAAGCCCGCACGTGCCCCCACACTGAACGCCCCAGTTGCTTCTCACCGAGCCGGTGGACGCACAGACTGTGATATCTGCTAAGGTGAGACCTGCAAGGTGTTTCGGGGCTTGTCGAGCTATTTTTTTATGACTGCCAATATCGAACTTTTAGAACTAGCATTAGAAGCGGCCCAACACTATGGTGCCACCTACTGCGATGTGCGATTGATCGAACAACAGTCTGAACTATTGCAAACGAAAAACATGGCCGTTGCCGTTTTCAACCGCAGTCAGAGCAAAGGCATAGGAATTAGAGTAATTGCCGATGGCGGCTGGGGTTTTGCCTCTACCCAAAAGCTGAGCACAAAAGCAATCAAGCAATGCGCGCGCAGGGCAGTAGAAGTGGCTCAAGCCAGCGGCACCGTAATGAAACATCCCCTGCGACTTGCCGACGAACCTACCTGGCATGCTACCTGGGTTTCGCCTCATTTAATTGATCCGTTCAGCATTGCCGTAGAAGACAAAGTGGCAATCTTGCTCGCATGTGCCAAAACTATGATGGCTGTTAGCGGCGTCACTCTGGCTCAAGGAATGATGCACTTCATCAAAGACCAGAAATATTTTGCCAACAGTGCTGGCACCCGCACCACTCAAACTTCCATTCGTAGCGGCTGCGTCATAGAAGCCAACACCACGTCGGGTAACGAGCGGCAAAGACGTTCTTATCCCTGCGCCTTCGGCCAGTATGAACAGGCCGGTTACGAAATGGTCTTGCGCTGGAATCTGCCTGCTCACGCCGAAGAAATTGCTCAAGAAGCTGTAGCTCTGTTAAGCGCGCCGCTTTGTCCTCAGGGTGAAATCGACACCATAATCGGCTCGTCGCAGCTTGGTTTGCAAATTCACGAATCAATGGGGCATCCAAGCGAACTAGATCGCGCGCTTGGTCAAGAAATAAATTTTGCCGGTGCCTCGTTCCTTACTCCTGATCAGAGGGGCGTGTTGCAATACGGCTCAAGCATTGTCAATCTGGTTGCCGACGCCACTGCTCCTGGTGCCCTGGGTTCTTTCGGTTTTGATGACGAGGGCGTAGAGGCACAGTGCACATACCTGGTGCGCGACGGCATCTTCGAAGGTTTTTTGAGCTCCCGCGATACCGCTCACCTGGTCGGGCTAAAACGCTCAGGCGGTGCCATGCGCGCTGAAAGCTGGAATTTTGCGCCGATTATCCGCATGACCAATATTTCTCTGCAGACTGGTGCGGCAGGCAGTCTCGATGATTTAATCGCGAACACCGGCAGCGGCATTTACATGGAGACCAATAAGTCTTGGTCTATCGACAGCATGCGCTACAACTTTCAGTTTTCAACTGAGATCGCCTGGGAAATCAAGGCCGGCAAACGTGGGCGCATTTTAAAAAATCCGAGCTACAGCGGCATTACACCTGTTTTCTGGAATACTTGCGATGCTATAGGCGGGGACAGCGACTATATCAATTGGGGCACACCCAATTGCGGTAAAGGCCAGCCCATGCAGACTATGTGGACAGGTCACGGAGCCAGTCCTGCGCGTTTTCGCAAGCTCACTGTCGGTATCGCTCAATCTTAAAGCTGAGAAAGGAGTTGGGAAGTTAAATGCTGACTGAGAGCCAATGCCGCAAGATAATTGATTTTGCACTAGCCTGCGGGCAAAAACTGGCGAGCAAAAAAAAGCCTTTGGCAATCGAAGTCAGTCTGACCGGCACCAACGTAGCCACTTCTCGTTTCGCCAATAACGAGATGACTCAGAACCAGGCACCAAGCGCCAATTACTTATCTGTGCGGGTGCTTAAAAGTGGTCGCCAGGCTCGTCTCGATAGTCTTGATTTGAGTAGCGCCGGAATTGAAGCCATGGTTAAAAGTGCGGTCAAGGCTTGCGATTTACTGGAAGCCGAGGACGACCTGCTGCCACTGCCGACTGCCGCTAAGAAATCTCAAAGTACTTCGGCAGTCGATCGCTATCATCCGCCCACGGTCAAATTGACGGCCCTGGATCGAGCCAGAGAAATTGGCAAAATTATTGCCCTGGCGGAAGCAGGCAAAGTATCGGCAGCTGGAGTTTACAGCAGCGGCGAAAATTTCAACGCCATCGGCAACAGCAACGGGCTCTTTCGCTACTATCGCGAAACCAGCGCCGAATGCTCCATTACAGTCACCGATGACGGTGCCACCAGCTGGGTCAAAGCGCAGTCGCCCCGCTACGGCGAAGTAGATGGCGCCCTGCTGGCCGAACGTGCCATAGCCAAAGCGCATCTGGCCAGGCATCCGCAAGATCTGACACCGGGCAGATACACCGCCATCTTGGAACCCGCGGCGGTGCTCGACCTGCTCACCTACCTCTGGTGGGACTTCAGCGGCACCAGCCACGTAGACAAACTCTCTTGCTTGCTTGAGAAAGTGGGTGAGAAAGTATTCGGTGACAATATCACCATCGTCGATGACGTAGGCAGCGCTATGCAGTGTGGTTGCCCTTTCGACGGTGAGGGAGTCACTCGCCAATCAATCAACCTGGTCGATAAAGGTGTTGTCAGTGCTCTGGTGCACAGTCGGCAATCGGCTCAACGTCTGCGAAATTCCACGCATGCAAAAACTGAGAGCACCGGTCACAGCCTGGCTCAACCTTCAGCAATGGGCGAAATGCCTCTCAATCTGGTGATTGAGGGGGGCATCTCCTCCATTGAAGAAATGATCCAACAAGTGCAGGGCGACCAGGAGGCCGTCTTGCTTACCAGAGTCTGGTATGTGCGTGAAGTTGATGGAGCGACCAAGTTGCTCACGGGAATGACCAGAGATGGTACATTCCTGGTTAAAGACGGCGCTATTGTGCAACCGGTGAGAAACCTGCGTTTCAACGTCAGTTTGATTGACTTGCTCAATAACGTCATTGCTCTCGGACCGTCCATTCGCACCGCCGGTGTGGAAGGATTTCCTGCAATTGTGCCGGCCATGATGGTGAAAAACTTCAATTTCACCGAAGGCACTCGTTTCTAGACTGGCACCCTAGTCTTTTTTCTAAAAGCTGAAAACAGCTTCTTAAAACCCCTAACTTTTGTGAGTCTGCTATGACACAGAAAACAAAAGGGATCGATCTCGTCCTCGGGGCGGGTGGTGTTAAAGGTTTTGGTCACATCGGCGTGCTACGCGCGCTGGAAGAACTAAATATCAATGTGCGGTCAATCACCGGCGCTTCCGTCGGATCACTGATTGCCGTCATGTACACCAATGGTCTTTCCCTCGACCAAATCTTTGATGAGATGTATGCCGGCCTGAAAAACCGCACCGATCCCACCATTCTTCTCAAGACTTTTAGTCTGCCCGATCCGATCAGTTTCATG
>JADYXQ010000126.1 GCA_021772135.1 Candidatus Obscuribacter sp. | reverse complement strand
TCCTACAGGGAAGTCCGAACGAGGCACATACGCGTGCTCCGCGGCATCCCAGGTGCCCCTAACGAGCTGCTGCTCGACCGCGGAGAGGTCAGTGAACTTGGTGAAGATACCGAGTGGAGTACTCATTTTGGTTACCTTTAAAATAGGTGCGGCTCTGAGTTTCATCTTCTTGTCGAGCTCGCGGAGGCGGTAACTGGAATACGACTAAATTAGACGACTTTACCGGCCTGAAGACCTAGAACTCGCCGGCAATTACCTTTCGCACCCGACCAATCAGCTCCTCGTCTGATTGACCTCCGCTAGCGTAAATTGGCGGAAAAATTGTCACGGTCATGCCGCCGCGCCACTTAAATCCCATTTTCGGAAATGGTCCTCTGGCTGATGCAGCGTGTCGTTGATCATATTCAAGCCTGATTGGCACAAGCCCTACAGGCCAGGATCCTTCCAGTTCTTTCCAGGCGGCACCAACAATGGTGGCGGCACCTTTTTTGAAAGGAAGGAGTTCGCCCGACGGGCTGATATTGCCCTCGGCGAAAATGCAGAGGCTTTCGCCTTGAACCAGTTTTTTGACACTGGCACTGACGACAGCGTTGCGATTGTCGGGGCCGACTGCGTAGCAACCTAGAGCAGCCATTACAACAGTGTCAATACCTCCTGCACCACTCATCTCTGTGTAGTAAGTCATGTAGCGCAGAGGTCGCTTGATCACGCTGAAAATGGCAATAGCGTCAAACATGGACGAATGGTTGGGGCAGTAAATCATACGCCCGCCACCATTAAGATGTTCAGCTCCCACCAGTTTCAATCGGCCAACTTGAATCAATATCCAGGTGCGGGCGACGTACTGGCCCAAAATTTGCAAGGGTCGCCAGGCCTTAGGCATGTTGCCGCTGGTCAGGCACCAGGTCACATAGAAGCGAAAGGGCTGCATGAAATAATTGCAGACACGCACGGGAAACCTCCACCCGCTTTGGGCAGAACGAAAATGAGCGAGCCTCTGGCTCGTAGCCAGAGGCAGAGATTGTCACGCATTGCGAGACGGGGCTTAGAGCGCTTCCAGGGCGATCTTAAAACTGTTTAGAAGATGATTTTGTAGCCGAAGTATCCGATAACGACCAAAGCCAGCATCAGCAGAGCGAATTGCAGTTTTCTGATTCGCTCGACAGCTTCAGCTTCTGGTGCAGAGACAGGATATGGACGCTTCACGGCTCCTCCGGGCAGCCACCAGAAAGGTCCGGTGTGGTCAAGGGAGCGCATGATGTAATTCTGCTGAAACTTTCGCTCCCGGCGAGGAGCAAACAAAAAGTAATCCAGCACCAGACAGACGACAAGCACAGCTACCAGCAGCACCACAATGCCGCCGATGATTGTAAGGACGCTCATGGACTTTTCCTCCACTAAGTGAGATTGACATCAAATTTGATGCAAACGCCAGTAGGCAGGTCACCAGCTCTTTTGGTAGCAGTGGCAGTAGAAATGTTAGTGAGAGTTTGTAGAAGTTGAATTAGAAGTAAAAGTTGGAGTTCCTCAAGAGAGTGAAGTTAATAGGTACTTAAATCTAGTATTTAGCGCCAGCATAAGGCAAGCTGCAAAAGACAAAATACAAATAATCAAATTGACTCTGACGTTGCTAGCGAGGGCGATATAGCAGTATCAGCCGTTGCGGTACAAAAACGACACAATTAACCACTAATCTATTAACGACAAGAGGGCTTAATCGTCTTGAGACGATCAATTTACCAGGTGTGGCATGACGGTAGAGAGACATCGGCAAAGAGACAATGCCGACTGTGACAGGTCGCATACTGACGCCAGCGAAAAAATATTTGATCAACTTACTCTAACTGTCAGGCCGAAACTTACCAAAGACAATATAGAGCCAGCAGAACTCAGCGCCAGGCGGCTGGTTTCTCGCGAGCAATTAGATGAGCTAACCAGATTAACTCTTGAAGGCAATCAGAGTGCCAAGACTTCGCTCACTCGTTTGAGCAATATCGACTCACCAATCACTGTTCCAGATAAAAGTTGGAATGACCCGGTCTACGGCACAGTCAGGCTATTGTCAGCCAGTACTCAGTATCACGACCGTATAGAAGCGGCTGCGGTGGGTAGTTTCGCCAAACATAACGACAAAGATTTGCTCAAAACCATCGGCGAGATCGCAGCTAACGATCCGCAAATGTTGCAGCAAATGAAAAATTCCATTCAGTCTAATCTCAAATCAGATTCTGAAGAACGCCGGGCCGGCGGCCTCAAACTCTTACTGTCAATTCCTGGCCAGTGGGAGGGTGAAGAGCTTAAATTGGCGTTGAAAAATCTTCGTCGTGACGATCTCGACCTCTTTCGCGAAGCTTTTCCTCACGCTCCCAATCACTTGAAAAAATGTGCATTCGAAAGTATAGAAGATGAGCGCAGCCAGACCATACTTCAAGCGACCTTAACTCAAAGGGAGAATTTCGGCCGGCCAAAGCAAAAAGAAAATCCTTTTACTTTGTCATTATTGGATATTGAAGCCAACAATAGCAGTCCATGGCCATTTGATCGAACAACTGACGACCGACAAATTCAGGCTTACGAAAATCAGCTCAAGAAACTATGGCCTGAGCAAGGCTATTTCAACGGGCAAAATCAGGCTAGCGATTTGCGCTATGTAGAGTCAGCAATGGGTTACTCCATAAATCTCCAAAGCGCGGTAAAGGCCGAACAAATAATTGCCAACTGGGGAGTTTCTGGAGAGACCAAAGAACAGCAGGGGCGCATTCAAGATGTGATTTCGCAGTACGGCGCGACACTCACGAAAGTCGACACTCGCCTGGCGCTATACAACGCTCTATCACCTGAAACGCGCAAGCAATTAACAGGCAGCAAAGATGGAGCCGAAATTGATGCCAGACAGATTTTCGGAAAAATGGCCAATGGCACCATGGAGGCCGATAATCAATTCAGTTTCTTACTGGTGTCAGCGCCTGGCCAGTCACTGGAAGAGAAGTTGGCCGCAAAAGCCAGGGCACAAAATCTAGAACTAAATGCAGCCACAGCGCTGTTAGATCGGCAAATAAGCACGCACAAAGGGGAAATCAACGGCCTAACCAACCATGCCCGCGACGGCGTGGGCTTTCTCAACAGGCTCGATCAAGTCGGCTCAAAGCTAGCGCAGGGAGCGCTCTATCTCAGTCCTTTAGCGCTGACACCACTATCGATAGTTGACGGCAACTCATTGCTAGCAGGGCCTGACGGCGTTGACCGGTGGTCAGGGGAACAAGCAGCTAAAGTGCAGACATTCGTTCAAGGCCATAAAAAATTACAAGAAACTGTTACCCGAGTGCAAGAGCAAACTTCCGCCAAATTACAACTGGATCTGGCCAGCGATGCCTTTCAATTTACCAAATTAAAAGACTCAGGCGACAAAGAGATGAGCGATCTTATGGCTCTGGGCATGGTGGATAAATACGGCCTGCAAATACTTAGAGACAAAGCGCCAGTTGTATTTCGTGAGCTTACGGAAGAAAATGGCGCTTTGTCGCGTTTGAAAGCAGAAGGCCTGACGCAAGCAAAAACAATTCCAGACTTCCAGACCGGCACCACCCATGGTTTCAAACAAGCTTTGCGCTCTTTCGCCAATTTCGTTCCCAACAATCAGCAAGGTACGCTCGACATGGGCGCTTGTAGCGCAAAAATGCGCTACAAGCGGTAGACGCCGAACCCACTTTAGCAATGGTATCAGACGTAGCCAACAAAATTGGTTCTGAGTTGCCAGACTTGACCAAAATGTATGAAGCTGCGATCACAGGCGACAAATTTGAAGCGTATATCAAAACAGTGAGAGAAAAAGCCGGCAGGATCGAAGAGGCGCTCAATGGAATTGATGTGCCCAAATTGACTGAAGCCGTGGAACAGCTGCACTCCGCTGCAGCTCTGACAAGGGACGGCAAAACACGGGAAGATTTGACTGCTCGCGAAGAGGCGGTGAAACAGATGCTCGCTTTAGCAGATCCAAGCTCGCCGCAATCTATAAAACTGAAAAAAATGTTTGCCGAAATTCAAAGCCGTGACTTTAGCCCCAATGACTTTGGTCATTGGATAAAAGAAAATGGCCCTACCATCGCCGCTGCCATTGCCGCCACAGCACTAACAGCAGCCACAATGGGAACAGCTTCACCACTGGCTTTTGCTCTTGTATCATCTGCCAATATTTACGTCGCGACGCAGGCGACCAAAGAAAGCCTTTTTCTAATTAATCATGGCCTAGGCGATACTGGCCTGGGGAAATTCAATGAGCGTTCATATCTCGGTGGCTGGACTAAAGAGAGTGTGGACCGCTTTGGAAAAGCGATGTCAAACGCAGGCAAAGACACTGCCGGTGATACTTTTGCCGCACTGATGAAAGCTGACAGAGAAAACGCGGCAAAATTTCTTTCTGACGTGGTGGCACCTTCGGCCTTAGAATATTCCACAAACGTGGCGATGATGATGGCCACAGTGGGAGTGGTTAACCTTTCTACTCAAGGTTTGAAAGCACTTTCGAAAGAAGGGCTCAGAGCCCTGATTATTGCTCCGGAAGCAGCGCAGTTAATGGCTAATGTTGAAAGGCTCGGAGCACAGGCCAGTGGTAGCGAAGCAGTAGATGGCTTGACGAAAAGCTGGTTGGCAAGCGGAACAAAACTAACCCGCACAGTGGGCAGCAATGGAGTGCAGGAACTAGGATTTAATTTGGCAGACAAAGGCTTGAAAGACTTGCGCATGGAAAATTCATATGCCGGATTTTTATTATCTACCGCTTTCGCTCTAGCAGAATCAAAAATCAGTCACCGCTCTCGGCCACACTTCTCTGACCACACAAACGTGTATTTTGAGCCTGCCCTAAAACCTGAAATCTTAGCCAAATTGAGAACCGATGGACATACAGTGGTCGAGCGCCCTAACGGACGACTTGAAGTAACACCCTTTAACGCCCCTCACGGAGTGCCACCAGTGGTAATGCACTTCGATCAAGTAGTTTCTACACCAAATTCAAATGTGCCGCGAGCGAGAATGGAGAGCCCGTTTAGAGAGAGAGAGCTCGGGCGCAGAGCGGTGCACTATGCAGATGGAGCAGGAGGAAACTTGAGTGATCCCAATCAAAAATTGCGCATCAATGCCGCGCATTCGGCAATAGGAGCTGCCGATTTACCAGCCGGGCCATTGAGAGAAGCTATGGCCAAATATATTGATCGCGGACCAAAGGGCATCGAAGTGGTGCAAAAAGCTTTAATGGCCGACCCACGCACCCGCAAAGAATACGGTATCGATGAAGCAATTCTTCGCGGTGACTCTCCCGACCAATTGCATACTTTACTGAAAGAGTTGCCTCCCGATTGGGTGCTAGGCTTCTCACCGGCAGTCGACAGACAAACAGGCCTGCCACGCCACGCTCAAACGCGCGAATGGATGGACAATGCCTGCCGAGTTTTGCAACTGGACGCTGACGAATCTCAAGCTATGAATAAAGCAATTAAAGAATCAAGGGTAAAATTCACCATGCTGGATAGAAAAACTCTTGAGCGATGCGAATCAAATCAAAATCTCTGGTCGTTCGAAGGAGGGGAAGGAAATAAGACTCTGCGCACCGCAGAATCAGGTTTGACCCGGGCCGACGACTACAATCCGGCCATTGCCGACGCTGCGGTTTTAATGTTCCGCACCAGAGAAAACAGACGCGAACAATACTACGTGGTCAATGGTTGCCGGCGGATACATTTCTTTGGCTCTGAGACAAGTAATCCTAACAACTGTGCACTGCCGGTAATCTTGTTTGACAGCCCTGAGTCGTTTGAACAAGTCACAGGTCACAATCCACGCTCAGGCATGTCGCGCACCAGCTTATTTCAATTTGAAGTGCCATCGGCAGCACCTACTTCACGCAAGCGAGCAGGCTAAAATAGCGCTAATGATACCGTATATGGTGCCTTTTCGGACATGGTTCTAGCAGGTAAACTGTCATCTCCCGCTCGCGATGTGGAACCATGCTGTGATGCGGTGTTTCAGAATGACCAAGGCAACTCTTCCTTGCACTTCAGGATTCGTGAGCGCTTCAAGGAAGCGCACCGACTCGATCGCTCTTGCTCTGCGCGATGCTGAGACATTGCAGCACATTCTACCTTCACGCGGCACGATTGGGGTCCAGCGATATGCCTGAACCAAGATCACAGTGAGGAGAAGCAAGCAGGGATCGAGCATCTTAAACCACTTCATACAACCTCCAGCGGTGGAAGATAGTTTTTCATCCGGCAAGAGAAATTGAAGCACCATTCATGGTGCTCGCTGCTTTGTTGATTACTTGGTCGTAGAAGCCGGCGTTGCCGTCGGCAAATCGAATTCGTCTCCGGCGCTCAGTGCCGATATGATTACGTTGTGCACGCTGGCAAAGGAGTTCTTGCTACGTGCTTCAAGGTTAGAGCGGAAACCTTCGCCGCGTCTAAAGAGTCGCACGTTGCCTTCCCCGTAGACTTTTGCCTTGCCGTCGTGGATGTAGACAGCCGTGTCTTCATCCAACCCGATGCCCAATTCGGCTGTCTCGATCAGCACAAGCGCCGCCATCAGTCGGGTGTCGCGAGATCGAATTCCGGCGTGAGTGTCGACAACGATCTTGGGCACAAAGTTCAACCCGTCGATGATATTGAGCGACCGGGCTTTAATGGCGTGATCATCCATGCCACTAGCAATCATGCGCGGGGCTGCGATCATTGCTCCAGCACTGCTGCCACCGATCAGTCCGTCGAAGGTCAAAAGCTGGTTGAGCACCGGCTCTTCCAATAATCGCTTCAGACGGCTTTGGTTGCCGCCGCAGATATAAATCGCAGTGGTGTCCTTTGGCAGACCGGTCTTAGAGCCGGGAAGGATGACAGTGGTGCGTTTGACGCCCAGCTCGTTGAACGAGTTCTGGAGATCATCACCGATTTTTTCCGGTTCTTCGCTGGCATGCGTAATCACGGCGATGTTGGCTTTTTCGCCGCCGGCGAGTTGAACGAAATCTTCCAGCGTGCTCTTCGCGTTACCGCCGATCAAAAAGAAGGCCGCCTTGGGAGCTTTGCTGGCAACAGCTTGAGCGGCGAGGTCAGAAGGGGTCGCAAGAACGAGAACCGCCAGGAGCAAAATTGGCCACTGTCGTAAGTTTAGCGACATAGTGATCTCCCTGGTGGTGGTGTCGTGTGGCTGAATAAGAGAACAAACTACAGCGATGGTTGCATACTAACCGCTAAAAGCAATTTTTCCTATTACTCAGTCAGCCGCACCGAACCGGCACCGCGGTAGATGAAGCCAGCCACGACCATGTCAGCCGGAAGACTTTCAATCTCAAGATCTTCAATATAGAGATTCCCGCCAAGGTTGAGCCCTCTGGGCAGTGTGGTCACCCTCGTGCCACTCAAATCGAGAGAACCTCCCAGGCAAAGCGCGTCGGGCAGCACACTAATTGCTGTATCTCGCAAATAGAGTGAACCACCCACCTTCAGCCCCTGCGGCAAAACAGTGATGCCGCTGCCATTGAGATGAAGTGAACCACCGACGCAGAGGCCAGTGGGCAAGGAAGCTGTTGGAGCGCCGGTCAAGTCAATGGAGCCGCCCACGGTAAAACCTTCAGGCAGAAAGAAGTCAAGGCCACGCAGGTCGACGGAGCCGCCTACGAGAACTTCTGGTGGAACAGTTTTAATTCCAGTGCCACGGAGATAAAGTGTTCGCCCCACGGTCAGCCGCTGCGGCAAGACCTTTATGCTGGTGCCCTGCAAGTTGAGAGAACCGGCGACGATCAAGCCCTCCGGCAATTCTTTGATATCGGCAGAAACATAGAGGTCACCAGCCACGGTGAAGCCCGGAGCCTTATCGGCAAAACTGGCAATGGTTTGAGCATTGAGCTCAAAGTCACCTCCGCCAATTCTGAGCCTGAGCTTGATCATGAATCGCCCCCCAATCGGTAAAATTCTCTCGGCCGCAAACTATGCACATGCAGCTCGTCATATGGGTCTTTCAAATTGCGCATCAAGACAATCAGGCGGCCGAGATCGACGGCAGCCTCGTGGTTAACGGGCGTGGCTCTAAGTGCGGCCTGGTAATGCGCAGCAATTGCAGCATTGACCAGAGGCACCATGGTGGCGCTGAGCTTGTTTTGTGAGAGCGGGTGGCCATGCTTTCGGGGATCGGCAAGCAGGTTCGCCACATCGCTCAGAGGCAGCATGGCGATCCACTGATCAATTTTCACACCGAGCTCCTTTAGTAAAAAGCCGCCTCTAATTAAATGTAGAAGCAGCTAGCCACCTCGCGGTCAGCTAGCTGCTGACAAAGACAGCATTAGAAGCTCAAGTCACTATCGACTTTATGCCTCGAGGACGAGAACGGTGTTGTGATCCTCCACGCTCCATCTCAATTCCACCGAGCCGAGAGTGACCTTGTCACCGAGCTTGAGCACCACGGTCTTCTCAATCAGCTCATCATTGACCCAGGTGCCGTTCTCGCTCCCGAGATCGCGGAGCGAGACTTCGCCACTGGTGGAAAGAACAATCACTGCATGTTTTCTGCTCACCCGCAGGCTCATGGGCCTCAAGTCGCAAGCATCACCTCGGCCGATGATGACGATGGAAGCTGACCGAAACCGCATGGTTTGTCCTTTGTGCTGGAGTAAGTAAGTAAGT
>JADYXQ010000125.1 GCA_021772135.1 Candidatus Obscuribacter sp. | reverse complement strand
TATCCCAATAGCGTATTCACCAAACGGCTGATCGAGGCCTTGCAATGCAACGGACCTTCCACCACTTTGCGCCAGGCTTTCGAGCAATTGCGCACATCAGTGGGATCGGAGGTACTGAGTGATCGCAGCGTTGTGCAGACACCCAATTTGTATAACAAAGGGTGGTCAGGCGGAGACCCTATACTGGCAGCCCCTGCCGCACAACCGAGAGCGGCTAAATAAATTTGCTGGTATGGTGGCTGTAAGTGATTTCTGATCCAGAACGTATACGTTCCGGATCAGAAGCGAAGCGGTCAAGTGCGAGCCTATGACAGAGAAACCGAACAAACCGGCACTGAGTACAGAAGAACGTCTTTTCGTTCTAATTAACAAACATGCAAATTTTCCGGCATGTCCACTGACACTTTCCACGTGCATTCAAACTGACCTGGGATTGGAAGGCGACGAAGCCGGAGCAATGCTTCAGGAAATTCAAAGCGAGTTTCATGTAAATCTCCAAGAGATTAGCATTTCAAGAATTGACTAACACTGACGGTTTTCTTGCAACACAAATACTGCATCGAGCTGGCTTCTCTAAAAGTTTTGCAGATTAAGAGTCTGGGCCGTCATAAAGACATTTTAAAAGCCTGACAGACATCAACTCTAGCAGCTTGGCAACAAGCAAATCGTAACAGCGCTTATGCTTGCACGGCAAGCCAGCAAAGAAAACAACTCAACGAGTTTACTTATCTGTGCCGAGGCCTTCCAATATGTTGCTTAAGTCATCGGTGTGCAAGACCACTTCCATTTCGTTGCGGGCCAGTTTGTAGCCTTTGGGCAGTTTAAACAAAGAGGCCGGGAAGGTCGCTGGCCTAATACTCGTGGTTTCGAAGAAAGCCGCTGGGGTATTTTTGTCGCGCACCAGAAAGCATCTCAGTGGCAAATTTGCCAGTTCTTTGGGAAAACCGTTGACCTTATGATCAAAAGCGGCTATCGCGCTAGCAAGAGCGATATCATCAGCTGACCATAGTTCCATTACTTTAAATGATTTGTTTTCTTTGGCATTCTTTGACGTGGTGAGCCAAACTGTCATTGGGTGGCCTTTGAATTGTGTTTTGTACGACTTTCTCCAATAAACTTCTTCGACATTTCGCAGAATGCCTGAACGCAGCAATGAGGTTCGACCGCCGGAGACCCTCGTTGTGGAACTGGCGTCAAATGGGAAATATGATTTTGCCTTTTCGTTTACCAGGTAGACTTTCCACAATGGTGCTTCGGAGATAATGCTGTAGCCAGCATCAAGGCAGTCTGTGCGAAAGCCTTTAGCTGTTGTTGAGAAGTGACTGCGGCCATAGATAGCACCGGTTCCAGAAGCAAACCAGCCCGGGTCATTGGCTCGGGCTGGCGGGCTAAAGAGCAGGAATGCCAGGCACAGGCTGGCGATCAGGATGGTTTTAATTTGGCTTAGAAGATTGCAAGACATCGTCTAAGCATATCGTTATCACCAGTTTCCTTTGCCTTCAAGTACAGGCTTTTAATACTGGACGTTATTGTCAAGCCCTACGCCGTGGTTTCAACCGGAATTTCACAAAAGATTTCGCTCCTTGGAGCAGGCCAGGGAGTTCTGTTAAAGTTTTTTTGAGTAGTACAACAACCTGCACTATCATTCTAGAATTGCCCTGCTGACTCCGGCGTCAGTCTAAAAAGAAAATACGATCCTGACGAGGTTTTTCAGAGTAATTGGTATCACTGGTATCACTGGTATCACTGGTATCGCCAAATCGTCCCTTAACCAATATGATCTAGGCGCCGGTGGCTTTATATAGGTGAAGTTTGAAATTTCTTACCGTAATCGCGCTGACCTGCATTCTCTGCCTCAGCGCTTGCTCAACGAAGAGCAACAACAACTGCCGCGATTTGATAACTTCAGGAGAAGAAGCTTTTAGAAAAGGCGATCTAAAAAAAGCTAAGGCAGATCTTACTGAAGCTGTGAAGCTAGCTGAGAAATCGGTGCCGACAGATCAAAGTCTAGGCGCCTGCCTCGGTGATCTTGCCGCTGTTTATGGAGCTGAACAAAATTTTTCTATGGCGACGAGTTTATCTAAACGCGCTTTAGAAGCAGATCTAAAAACTTACCCAGCTGATCATGAGTATATCGGTTTCGATTTAAACAACTATGGCACTTTCTTGGGAGTGGTCGGAGATCACGCCCAGGGCGAACGAATATTAAAGCAAGCTGTTGCCGTGCGAGAAAAAGCACTGGGTCCTAAAAGCGATTTGCTTGCTCTCACACTAGGTAACCTCGGCGAAGCCAACTTGAAGCTCAAGCATTATCCAGAAGCTCAAGATGCTTACTCCAGAGCTATCGAGATTTACTGGTTCAACAAACAGTACGGTGAAGTAATTAGTGTCTCCTCAGACCTTGCTGATGTCTTCGACGCGCAAGGGAAAAGTAAAGAGGCCGAAGCCATGTTGCGCAAACTGGTGATACGCTGCAGAAAAGAAACTGCTTCAAATGGGGCTTACACAAGCATGGCGATGCAGAAACTGGCTATGTATTATGAAAAGCATAAAAAGTATGCTCTGGCTCAACCAATTTATTTAGAAATTGTCGAGATGTTGAAAAAGGGTGCAGGAGAAGAGCACTACGTCGTTTTAAACGCATTGAATTATGTCGCTGCTAATCAGATGCACTTGAAGCAATATGCTAAGGCTGAAGCTAATCTGAAATATGTGATTGGTGTGGCCAAGAGAACAAAACAGAACAGAATACTGGCTGCTTCTATGATTAGCTACGCTGATTGTCTAAAAAGTACTGGCCGCAAAGCAGAAGGTGAGAAGATGGCGGCCGAGGGCGAAATAATGCGCAAAGATCTTAGCGAAAATAGAAACGGACCGTCATATTTTAGCCACCAATAATTCGAAGACTGATTAACGGTCTGATTATCTGCTCATATGTGGTGCCATAAATGTAATTGCCGGCGCCATTGGCACCTGTAAAATGAAGCGCTAGCAATGGTTTCGATGACCCTGTGAAATGATTCCGTGCCTGACCACATAATGAGAGTAACAATTTGTCGGGTAAGAGGGGAGCGGCGAGGTTCGCCCTCTTGCCCAACAAACTCACTCCGTTCAGAGTGGCATTCACCTCTTTTTCACGTCTCTCTCTTTAATGTATTGAGACTTACAAGGCCCTACCGTTCGTTTACCAATGCCTGCTCTGAAGAGAATCAAGAGCACTACAACAGAGCAATTTTTTTCAAACCCAGAAAAGCAGGTGAATCCCTGAAAAGTGCACCCTCGGAGCGACTCGAACGCCCGACACCCTCCTTAGGACGGAGGTGTTCTATCCAACTGAACTACGAGGGCACATTTCTAAAGGTTAGCACTTTGCCAGACTAATTGGTAAGCCGACCTAGCTCTTTTTACCTTTTCCTACAAGCAAGCAAACGCCCGCCACTACAAGCGCTACCACCGCCTCTTGTATCAGCAAGCGGCCATAATCAAGCGAATTGGCTCGGGTTGACTTCAGATTGATGTCAATTTCTATGCCGAACAAATTGCCAGTGGCTTTGTTCTGTACCTCTGGCGGTTTCCACAAAAAACTGTAACCCATGGCAACCACTTTGCCATCCTGGTCAATAGACTGCCAGGGCGGATAGATGGCCATTGCGATCATGATCACAATGCCAAGAGTAATAGTCAATGTTTTAACATTCATGATTTCAGTATGACCTATGCCAGCCTTAAATGCGTAACAGTCGCCTGACCGGAACCCAGAGGAAAAAGCCCAAAAGCACGCAAACAATGGTCAGGGCGAAAGCAGCCAGATAGAAACCATAGCGCAAGCTATCAGGCAAATAATCGAACTCGATTAAATGCTTGCCCTTGGTGACGTAGACGGCTCGCATAAAACCATTGGCACGATATATGGTGGCCGGCACTGAATCTATTGTGGCTCTCCAGCCCGGATAATAGCGATCATTTAAAACTACCAAACTATCCGCTGGACAATTTACTGACAGAGCAACATGTTCTGCTTGATCTTGCAAGAAGCTGACATTACTAAAGTCCGCCAGGTTCACATTCTGAGTGCCGGCATCAGCGTCACACGAAATAGCTGACGGCAAAACCGCTTCACCAGGTGCGATACCACTATCAAATCGCACATCGTCAGCATTTTTATCAGGCTTGATTGTCTCAGTTGGTTCAATCAATGTAAGCCTAGCAGGCCAATCCGGGCCGTCAAAAATTCGACTGATTACTTGTTTTTGTTCGCACTTGATCCAGCCGCTGGCAAGGTAGGCCCTGGGCAAGCTTTCATTAACGCGATAGAGTCTTAAATTATTAGCTTTGTCTTCTTCTATTTTATTGAACCAGCGCGGGTTAAGCAGGCGTACGGGGCCTTTCTGATCCACGCCGACAATCTGACTGGCCAAATACACTGTAGATGTAATCTTACAAAACCTTGCCAGCGACTCATCTTCAGAGTTTTCGATATCAATGTGCGAGCAGTGCAAAGTATTTAAAAATGTGGTGCGATAGTCTTTCGTTTCTGCCGACTCATAGCCATAAGTAAGCGGCCAGTGACGATCGATATTTGTATTAGGCAAGAGCAGCTCTCGGCAATATTGCATATAGCGCTCACCATTGACGGTGCCGGCATGTGCATATTCCGCGGGCACTTTTATTGGGTCAAAATAAACTGTCACAGCTCTGGGCGGCAGAACCGCGGCATTTGACGGCGCCGGCTTGTTCTTTTGTTCAGCTGCCACAAAGGCTTTGAGTTTGCCCACCAACAGACCATCTTTTTCAAAATAGCCTGGTGCGACAGTTTTCTGCCGCGATTGAAAGGCCGGCACAGCCATGCTGCCGATCAATGCGGCAATGATAATCAAAGTAATGCTTTGACTGTCATTTAGTTTCAGTCGATAGCGAAAAGCGATCACTGCTGAAAGAAGCAAACCAATTAAAGAGGTGATTAAAAGCGGCTGGCCGAGAACACGAAAGAATGCTGGCGGTGCCGCTGTAAAAAGATAAGACCAATATTGCGGCATAACCAGCATAATCGCACCGCAAGCGGTGGCTAAGCTCCAGAAGCCAATGGTGAGGCCGGCGGCTACCTTACTTGTTTTACCGGCGGCAATAAAATGCAAACCACGACCGGCCACTATGGCCATGAAGAAAATTACAAAGATCAGCAGCTTCACCGGGTAACGCAATACAGCAAAGAAAGGTACGCTCTTAACGAGAAATGAAGAGAGTGGCCCGTAGCTGCCCATCGAAAGTAATATTGCCACCACAGCGGCCGAGAAAGCATAGTAGCGCTGAACAAAAGTCTTGTCGGCCATACCGTAAAAAACCAGGGTCAGTGCTACGGGGCCGATATAAGCCGAAGGCAAAAATGGATAGTAAGCCGACCGGCTCGCTACCAGATGCGCAAATTTCAAATCGGGCTGCTGCAAATCACCAAGGGGCTGATTGAAAACCATGCCCAGATAGTCGTACCAATTGCAGCTCCAGTAAAAAATCTGTTTAAAATCGAGCCCACCTGAACGCGGTGAAAGCTTGCTCCATTCATAAACAGGCAGCATCATCGGCGTGCTTAATAAGACTGCCAGACCAATTGCAAGGCACTGAAAAAAAGCGGTGCTCCATCTAAAGCGCAAGCTATCCTGACCATCAAAATTGTCCAGGTGCACAAACTTGAGCACCATTAGCAATACCATGCAAACAAACATAATAAAGAAAGGAACGTAAATTTCAGGCCGACCGGCCATGAGCATCAAATGCACGGAGAATGTGGCCAGTACTACATATCCAAGATATGCATATTTGTTCTCTGTGACAGGCAAACCTAAGTTTCCACCATGTGCGTGGGCGCGACGCTCCACTGAAATTTTCGCCAGAGCGTAAAGAGCAAGTGCCCCCCAACAAAACGTGCCCGGCAAAGTGTAGTTGCTGGGCAGAGTGAAAAAGTAACCGCTCAACGCCAGTACCAGGCCCACCACAACACCGGCAGCACGACTGAAATTGAGTAGCCTGGCCAGCAAAAAACCGGCGGCAAATGCAACCAACTGGTGAAACATCTGAATTAAAGCGAGAGCTTTGCTGTAGCTGAGAAACAAAAAGAACAGATTGGGAAAATAGAAAATGCCCGGCGACGGATTGGCAATTTGAGGCGAACCACAATAAATATAAGGGTTCCACAAAGGCATCTGCGAGTGGCTCCAGCCTTCCTTAATAAGCCGGGTGAAAGGCTCAAAAAAGAAAGTGTGATCCGATACAAAATAATGCCTTCCCGCCCCCAGCTGCGGAAAATAATAAGCCAGCAACAACAGTGTCAGGCCGCAAAGAATTGCTGCAGGCAGCATCAAAATTTATTGAAAGAGGGCGCTTTTACTGCTGGCAATCGGCACGCGATTGGCAGGAATTTCAGAAATCGGTCCGCCGGCATCAGACCGCAGGGCCATGGCACCCACCGCAACTTTAGAAGCGGTCATCAGTGGATTAACCGAAATCGTACCGGTTGCCACCACCAGCAATGTGCAGATTAGCAGGGCAATTGCCGGTGCTTCTTGAGGGCTACCCACCCATGGTCTGGGGGCTTGAGGTCCAGGAAGGGACGCAACTTTCTCGGATGGTTCAGGCACGATCATCATGATTACTACACGGGTGTAGTAATAGATGGCAGGAACAGATGTGATCAGTGCGCTGGCTACCAGCACCCAACCCATAGGCATACCTAAATACTGGTCAGGAATATGAGCACCGGCGGTGAAGATGAATACTTTGGCGAAGAATCCTGCTGGAGGAATTGGCAGGCCGGCCAGGTTCAGTAAACAAAGCGACATGGCGATAGTGGTCAGCGGGCGCTTGCGAATCAGACCGGCAAAATCTTCAATGCGGTCTGAGCCTGTTTCGTTGCTGACCAGAATCGCTCCGGCGAAAGCACCAAGGTTCATCAAACCGTATACCACTACATAAAACACCAGAGCAGACAAACCAGACTCAGAAGCAGCAATTAAGCCAATTAAGATATAGCCTACATGCGCGATTGAAGAATAAGCGAGCATTCTTTTAAAGGAATTTTGAGCCAGTGCAATCAAGTTACCGGCAACCATTGAAAAGATTGCCAGAGTGGCCAGAATCATCATCCACTGTGCGTGCGACTGGGCAAAGACGATGAGCAGCAGGCGCATGGCAATAACAAAACCGCCGGCTTTCGAACCGATCGAAAGGAAAGCAGTAACCGGTGTTGGTGCGCCTTCGTAAACGTCTGGTGTCCACATGTGGAAAGGCACGATGGAAAGTTTAAAGCCGATGGCACTGATAATCAAAGCGAGCAAGAGCAGCATAAAGAACGATGGCCCACCGGCCGACGCCAGTGAAAGACTGTCGCGAATAGCACCAAAAGTTGTTGATCCGGTTAAACCATAAAGGAAAGATAGACCATAGAGAAGAGTGGCTGTAGTAGCCGCGGTCGAGAGCAAATATTTTAGCGTAGCTTCGCCGCTGCGAACGTCTTTTTTAGTAAAGCTGGTGAGCAACACGCAGCAAACACTCAATGTTTCAAGGGCAACAAAGAGCATGATCAAATCTGTAGAACCGGCCAGAAAAATATTTGAAAGCACTGCGGTCATCATTATCGCGTAGTATTCGCCGCGGTTGCGGCCAAACATATGGTCGTAGCCCATACTCATTAAAATGACGATAAAGCCGACGGCTACAGCGATGAGCGAGAAAGTGGAAAAGAGTGGGTCAATGGTAAATAGTCCGCTGCAGAGGCTGATGGTCTGACCATACTGAGTAGCCAGCAGATAGCCGGAGACGGCCAGGGTGATTAAACAAACGATGGGAGTGAGGCCCTTGGCCTTCGGAGCAAACAGATTCCACAGTGCGGCGAATAAAATTCCAACCACAATGGTCAGTTGCGGAGCCATTAGCGTTAAAGTGCGAGTGTAATCTTGATAGTCGCCCATTTGAATTTGATGTCCCCAAAGTCACGAGTAAAAGCTGGCACCTCTAATTCTACATAGGTAACTGATAAGAATCCCAGGGATCATGCAATCTATAAGTAAGCTTTGCTTTAGTTTGCCAAAGTTCTATTGACAGCTTCAGCCCGTCGCCGGTTTCAAAGAAGAAATTGAGCGCTCAGAGCCCCAAGGTTGGTAAGAAGGTTGGTAAGATAGTTATTGCAAGGAGCAAGCTCAACTGCGAAAGGCTCCCTCAAGCAAATGGCAACTAATAAAGACAATGGCAATCCAGTAAAGACAATGACAAGGCTCAGCGAAAATTCCAGTGGCCTCCTGGAAATTGACAGCGATACCAAACCAGCACTGATGATGTTGGAAGACGGCACTAGTTTTACAGGCAAAGCCTTCGGTGCCGTAACTACCACTGTGGGCGAGCTGGTATTCAATACCTCACTGGCCGGCTATCAAGAAATTCTTACCGATCCCAGTTATGCCGGTCAGATTATCACCCTGACCTATCCTGAAATCGGCAATTACGGCACCAATGACAACGATCTCGAATCAAGGTCAATATTTGCTCGTGGTCTGGTAGTCAGACATCTGGCACGCAAATATAGTAATCACAGGGCCACAGGCAGTCTTGATTCATTTTTGAAGAAGTTCAATATCCCCGGCATATCTGATGTCGATACAAGAGCGATCACGCGCAAATTGCGTGACCAGGGGGCGATGCGTTGCGCCATTTCTACAGAAAACGATGTGCTCACTGAAGCTGGCCGCAAAAGACTGAAAGATGCTGTACTTACAGCACCTCAAATGGCAGGCCTTGATCTGACCGACGAAGTCAGTACCAAAGAAATTTATACGGTGGGCAGCGGACGAAATAAAGTTGCGATCTACGATTTTGGTATCAAGCAAAACATACTGCGTGAGCTAATCTCCAGAGATATTACCGCTACTGTTTATCCGGCCCGGACAAAAGCTGCCGATATACTTGCCACCTCACCTGATGGCATCTTTTTATCAAATGGTCCCGGTGATCCCGCCGCTTGTGAAGCCATCATCAAAGAGATGGCATCGCTTATAGCCGCTCGTATACCTATTTTCGGCATTTGTTTAGGCCATCAACTCTTATCGATTGCTCTGGGAGGCAGTACTTATAAATTGAAATTTGGCCACCGCGGCGGTAACCAGCCGGTCAAAGATTTGACCACCGGGAAAATCGAAGTAACCTGTCAGAATCACGGTTTTGCCGTAGACGATAAAACTCTTCCCGCGCATCTCGAACTTACGCATATCAATTTAAATGACAATTCAGTAGAAGGTTTCCGCCACAGAGAACTGCCGATTTTTGCTGTGCAGTATCACCCTGAAGCCCACCCGGGGCCTCACGATTCCAACTACTTATTTGATCGTTTTTTGTCGTTGATTGAGTCACACCATAAGGTAAGCAAGTGAAAGCAGGCCTGATTTGTACAAATTAGCAATTTTTGATTTTGACGGCACACTCGTAGATTCAACCCCCGGCATTGTCGACGTCATGAAAGTGGTGGTGGACGAATATAAATTTCCGTCGTCTCTGCTGGAAGAGTGGTCGCTGCTTGTGGGCGTGCCTTTGCCAAAACAAATGGAAATCATTCTGCCTGAGCGCACAACTGATTTTCACCTCGAAGTAGCCAATCGCTATCGTGCTATTTACGACACCATGGCTATTGAAATCTGCCCGCCTTTCCCTCATATGTTCACCATGCTGCAAAGCCTCAAGGATGCAGGCGTGGTCATTACCATTGCCTCTTCAAAGCGGCGCAATCTGGTTGAAGTGGTGCTCGACCATCACGAAATTGCCCATTATTTTGAGATGGTTGTGGGCGCGGCCGATGTTGAAAATCACAAGCCCCATCCCGAATCTGTTCATATAACCCTCGACAAGCTGGCCATATCAGGCGATCAAGCGGTTGTAATCGGTGACAGCAGCTTTGATCTCGATATGGCTAAAAATGCCGGTGTGGACGCTATCGGGGTCACCACAGGCTTGCACAGCAAAGAAATGCTGGCAAAGTCACAGCCACTGCATATTGTGGGCGGATTGCATGAAGTCTTGCCTTTAATACTTAGCGGCCGCAACGGCTCAAAAGCCGATCATTAACTTGTAACGAAATGCTGACAAATAATTTTGCCATCTTCTCGCCATAGGCGCACCTGGCAGGATCTGTCACAGGTCAATTTGCAGAAAATTTTCATCTGATTGCGGCTCCAATTGGCAACCTCTCGGCGTCTGTTATTATTAGCGACCACGAGGTAAACAGTGATTATTTCGCCTTTGACTATAAGAAAACTAAGTGCTGCACTCTGTCTCAGCGCTTTGCTGACAGCTAATGCAACTCAAGCGGCACCGGTTGCTGAGGATATTGCGCCCACAGCTCCGCCTGCAACCGACAAACCCATCGCCACCTGGACTTTTAAGCCAGGTCAGCCGATTTCGGTGGGAATGGAGACTGAAGACACTATTTGCACCTATGACCTGGCACTGGCCAAACGTCAGCGAGAAGCTTACCCAGATAGTGCCGAAGCCGGTTTTATCTATGCCGTCGCTTTGAGCCGCACCAGCCAGATCGAAACGGCCCTGCAAGAAGTGCGCCGGGCCAAGAGACTGGCAGAGAAAGATGGCGGCCCCGCCTATTTCGACAAAATGATTGCCACATACGAAAAAATGCTTACTTACACCCCAGAAGATAACCAGGTACGCTATCACCTGGCGTGGGCTTATTACATGAAAGCATATCTTTTAGATAGAGCTTCGCGACAAACCGCTCAGCAAAATGCCAAGTACGCTGAGTGGATTGCTCAAGCTAAGAAACCGCAGGCTGAGCCGGGTGCAGTCGAAATTGCAGCACCAGATGCGATACCACAGGTCAAACGTTATTATGAGCTGGCTTTGAATAAGCTAGACGATTTGCTCGCCCGGCAGCCCGATGACGTCTGGGCCAGAGTCTACCGAGCCCACCTGCAAGCAGAATCAACAGGCAATATCGATCAAGCTATGGTCGAATGGCAAAAAGTCAAAGACGCTTCACCAATGAATCCTGCCGCCTATTTCTTCCTTGGCCAGGGTTATCTCAAAAAGGGTAATCTCAAAGAAAGTATGAGCAATGTCTCTAAAGCCATTGCCTTAAGGGCCACGGGAAACTGATAAATGTTCTATTTTCTCAAGTCTGATTGGTTCAAACTGGTACTGGCCCTCAGCATTCTCGGTGTCATCGTTGGTCTGCTCTATTACGCAAAATGGAGTGCCACCATAGAAGAAGCCGAATTTGCCGCTCAGAAATTAGCTAACCCCACAGCCAGTAACGTCGCTTTTGACAAATTTGAACTTAAAGAAGTAGATGAACACTACAAAACGCGCTGGTTATTGAGCGCTAAGACCGGAACTATTATCAACAACACCAAAGACGTCGCTCTGACCGGTATAACCATGAAGTTTTTCGACGGCGACAAGATAAAAATGCATGTCACCGCACCCACCGGTACGGTCAACCAGAAAAGTCTCTATGTCCAGCTCAATTCAGCGTCCGGCCAACGGGTTACCGCCTCTGGTCTGGAGGGGAAATCGATGATGGATATGGAAAAGCTGGAATTAGAGAAAAAAAATCAGTTTCGGGCCTCCGGTGGTGTTAACATCGCCATGGGGGTAGCCAAGGTGACCGGCGATCATGCCACAGGCCGTTTTGCCGGAACTTCGTTTCAAGACGTGAAAATCATTGGAAACACCCATGCCATCATTGCCAGCGGGGCACCATAAAATGTCTATTTCAGCACAAAGCGCCAAAAAGCTCAGAGGAATTGAATTAGCTGTGAGTGGTCCCAAAACTAAACGTACTTTCTTCCTTTTACTCAGTGCACTGGTGAGCCTGCAAGTGCCACTAATTGCGATGGCACAACCAAAAGCCGCACCGGTTGCTCCTGCCGCAGCTGGTGGTGCCGGCATCGACATTAAAGCAGAAGAACAAGAATTTGCCGACGATCATATTATTGCTCGCGGTCACGTGCGAGTGCTTTATGAAGATACTGTGGTAGTTGCCCCTGTGGCCACACTTTATCGCGATCCAGCGACTGGGCAGCCACAACGTGCAGTGTTCACGGGCCACCCTCACCTGGTACAGGGCTCAAACAAGATTGATGCCGATACTCTTACTTTTGAAATGGCCACCTCAAAAGTTATTGCTGAAGGTCATGCTCACTCAGAAGTAGAAAACGCCGCTCCACCGGCTGAGCCAGTGCCTACTCCCATGACAGCCATGCCTACCATTGCTGGTGCAAAACTGAAGAAAGTAGCACCGGCGAACAGTGCCGAAGCCGCCTTAGCTCAAGCTGCTGCGGTCAAAGGTCCACTTGCTCAGCAAGGCGAAGCCAATACTAAAATTCACGCTGGTGCAGCCGATGCCGGCGGTACAACTGTGGCTACCACTGCTGCCAGTGCCGCCGCCAATGACGGTCCAACTACAATCATTACCGACTCTGATAAACAGATATATGAAAGAAGTGCCGGTCAATTCGAAGCTATCGGTCACGTCAAAGTAAAGGCCGGCGACATTGATGTTATTTCCGATCATTTGCGCATGGCTTACGGCGTCGACCGCAAACCTGAGGCCGCCGTGTTCACAGGTCATGCCAACGCCACTCAGGGACAGAACAATACTCAGTCAGACACCATGACTTATTTCCTCAATAGCAAGCGCTTGCAAGCTACCGGCCATGTGCGCTCTAAAGTGATTCAGTCGGCCAACAGCACTGCCGCAAAATCAGATACTGCCACTGCACCTGTAAATGAAGGCAAAATGGAGCCCATCGCCAATGGTGCCGCCCCTGCTGCCACTACCCCCAGTGCTCCAATTATTATTGTTTCCGACACTCAAGACAATAATAAAGAGACAGGGCGACTTGATGCCATCGGCAACGTCAAAATTTTCTACAACGATACTGTGGGCATTGGCCCTAAAGTAGTGATGGTGCGCAATGCTTACGGCCAGGCCGAGAAAGTAGTGTTCATCGGTCGTTCGCAAGTGACACAACCAGGCAAACGCTGGATTGGTGACCGCATCACCATGACCATCGCCGATAAGAAAGTATTGGCGGAAGGTAATACCAAAGCCTTTATTCTACCGAAGAAAAATGCGCCGTCACCTGGCTCTGCACCGGCTAATGGCTTCACCCAGCAGGAAGAATTTAAGTTAGCCGGTCGGCCGGTGAGCGAAAACAGCAAGGTGAGCACGACGAGGGTGGAAAGACCAGAATGAGCTCGGCCATGTCCTCACCTTCGTCCATCCCTATGACCATGGACGATACCAGAACACTCAAAATCGATAGTCTGCAAAAGTCCTACAATGGCCGTCGAGTTGTTGATGGCGTAAGCTTTTACCTCAACCGCGGTGAAGTGGTAGGGCTACTGGGCCGAAACGGGGCCGGTAAAACCACTTCTTTCGATATGGTACTGGGGCTGGTGCGCCCTGAACGTGGTTCGATTACCCTGGGTGATAAAGACCTGACTAAAATGCCTATTCACGTGCGCAGCCGCATGGGAATTGGTTATCTGCCACAAGAAGCTTCGATTTTTCGCAAATTATCGGTCAGCGACAACATCAGATTGATTCTTGAAATGCGCAATATTCCCTCTCGTGAATATAAAAAGCGCATTCTCAATTTACTGGAACAGTTTGGTCTGGAACACTTGCTCGATGTAATTTCAGGCAGCCTATCAGGCGGTGAACGCAGGCGCTTAGAATTGGCTCGCTGCCTGGCATCCGAGCCAGAATTTATCTTACTTGACGAACCATTTACCGGGGTTGACCCCATTTCCATTACCGATATTCAAGGTTTGATTCGGCGATTGCGTGATGAGTGGAACCTTGGTGTTCTAATTACTGACCACAATCCCAGGGCAACTTTAAAAATTACAGATCGCGCTTATTTAATTGATTACGGCAAAATTCTAGTGGCGGGCACTTCCAGAGAAGTGGCTGACAGTCCCATAGCGCGCAAACAATATTTGGGCGAGGATTTCACTCTGTGAGCATCGGTATGAAGCTTCTTGATCGCTATATCGCCAACGAATTCTGGCAGCCGCTTTTATTTGGTATTGGTATCGTCACTGGTGTGTGGTTCGGCGCCGAACAGCTGAAAACGATTTTCAACCTGGTCACCAGATCTGGTGTGCCGCTGCAAATGGCCATGACTATTTTGGGCCTGCACTTGCCCGAAGTTATTGTGATGACCATTCCCATCGGCGTACTATTGGCTACCTTGCTTGTTTTCAATCGTCTCTCGGGCGATTCTGAAATTCTGGCAATGCGAACCAGTGGCATTAGCTTTTATCGCATCATGGTGGCACCACTGCTCTTTGGGTTGTTCACATCATTTGTCAGTTTTGGCTTAAACGAAGGAATTGTTCCAGAGGCCAACCGCACTTCCAAACGTTTGGAATTTCTGGCCATGTACAAAACCGAATTGCCATCCGGTCAGGCCAACTTCACCTTCATTGAAAGGGGAAAAGACCTCAACATTGAGCGCATTTTCTTCATTGGCTATTACGAAGGCAAAAACCTGAGCAATGTGATCATTCTCGATTTCACCCGAGCGCACCTGACTCAAATCATTTGCGCGGCCTCAGGCATTTGGGACAACGGCATGTGGACCTTGCACAAGGGCCGCACTTATGTACTTTCCGGCGATACGGATATTACCCGCATTATGCAGTTCCAAGATCTGGTTATTCCCGGCCTGGGCACTGTGCAGAAGGCTCTAGGAGCCGGTAAAGTTTCGCCCAAAGAAATGAATATGTTCGAGCTCAAAAATTATCTTGATGTGCTCCAGGGCTCGAATTCAATGAGCAACGACTTGCTCGTTAAGTACTACCAGAAGATTTCTCAGCCCCTGGCCTGTTTGATCGTTTCCCTTGCAGGCGCACCCCTGGGTCTTCTGGCCAGACGCTCACGCAGTAACCTGGGCCTAATTTATAGTGCCGTGGTGGTTTTCCTTTATTATGTGCTGCAATCTTCGTCAGGCGCCCTTGGTGACGCTGGCCGGATCGCGCCGCTACTGGCCGCCTGGCTGCCGAATATTGTTATCGGCATCATGGGTGCAGTGATTCTTTATATCAAAGCCAAATAAAACAGTTATCAGCATGCCACTGCCGCTGTATTGATGTACAAATGAGACTGCTCTAATCAAAGCGGGGGGCAATTCAGCGCCCTTGCGTAAATACCGCATTGACTATCTCCTTATGCGCCCTTAATCTGAGGCATAACCTTAAATTGACAAGCAGCTGCAAGCCAACGGGCCAGAGCTAAGAGCGTCATTTTGCCTCCCGGCAGGCTTGAGATTCACATTTCGGCATCAGAGAGAACCCATTGGCTAGCACTAGTCAAATATCACGTTCAATACACGCAAATCGGCGCCGTAACTCACGGTTGCTTTTCGCTTTCACCTTAATAGGCGTGAGCCTGGTGGTAGTGCCGGGTGTATTTTTTGTTTGCCAGGACAGCAGCCAGGCTAATCAGTTTTGCCAGCGGTTGAGCACACTGACCACAGGTTTAGGCTCGGGTCTATCGAACATGCCCGACTTGAGCAAAATTTTGACTGGCAAGCCCAGCGGGGGCGGCGACCGGCCTATAGCTCAACAAGAAGATAGCAATAAACACAAGCCTGTAGCCACTGAGCGCACCATTGGTGTCACGGCAGGCAATGTCAAAATGATCGACGAAGCAGTCAAACTTCTAGAAGGTCAGATCGCTCAAAACCCTAAAGACGCTTCCCTTCACAACCGCTTGGGCTTAATTTACGCCGAACTTGGAGAACTGGGACAAGCGGAAGCACAGTTTACTCAAGCAATTCAAATTGCTCGAATCAGCATCAGTGAAGGCCGCAGATCTCTAGACGAGAAAAAGGCAGCTGGTGATTTTGCTCAAGCCAGTCAGTTGATGTTGAGCAATTCGCAAAATGTTCTGGAGCTATCAACGGCCCACAGCAATCTGGCTAGAGTATTTGAAAAGCTCGGCCAGCAATCTAAAGTTGTGGCCCAACTTGAGCAATTAAATAAAGATGTGCGCATTGGTGATGGTGGAATTTTAGCGGCCGCACCACTGGCCCAAGCACCAGGTGCAACCGGCACCAAAAGCGATGGCAACCGCAAAAATAATTTACGCGTAGTGGAAGGCATGGCCAGAGCCGAAGCCCTGATGCAAGCCCATCTTCTACCGCAAGCCATGCATGAATGGAAACAGATTGTCGAAATCGATCCCACCCTCGCTGAAGCCCATGAAAAGCTTGGCACAGCCGCTCTGACAACTGGAAATATTGCCCTGGCCACTCAAGAATTAAAAAAAGCAGCTCAGATGATTCAGGGTAAAGCTAGTCTTCATGCCGCATTAGGCATTTGCTACCAGTGCCGCACGAGAAATAGAGAAGCCATCGACGAGTTTAATAAAGCTCTGGCTATTAATCCAAAAGACGCTCAAACATCCTTTAATCTAGGCAATGCTTACGCTGCCCTCGGGCAAAACAAAGACGCCAGACGCTGCTATTTGCAAGCTGTAGCAATCAGGCCAGAAATGGCTGTGGCACACAATAATTTGGCCACTCTCTACTCGCTCAGCGGTAGCTATGATCAAGCCATCGAACAATTTGAGCACACTCTCAGCCTGGCACCAAACATGGCTTCAGCTCACTACGGGCTTGGTCTGGCTTTTTACAATAAATCTGAGTTCGATAAAGCAGTGCGTGAGTTTAAAATCGCTCTGGCTATAAATCCTGCCCTGGTTGACGCGCACACTAAAATTGAACTTTGCCACCATAGAAATAATGGTCAAAATCAAAGGCTGGCCAATAACTTTTCCAGCGGCAGTCAAATGTCTATGGGCAGCGGCGGCAGACATATACGCTCGGCATCGAGTGTTGATGAAGGCCGTCACCGCACACTAAGTATGAGTGGTGTCAGTGGTGACAATGTTGTTGCCCATCGTCAACGTAAAGTGTCTATGAGTTCTTCCATCGATGAAGGCAGCAACCGAGCCCTGGTGCAGCGTCTTAATTAGCACATGGCTGACACGATAATCTTAATTGGTCTTTCTGGTGCCGGGAAAACAAGCACTGCCAAACTTCTGGCTGAGAGGCTCAACTTTGCTTGTCTCGATAGCGATCAATCAATCGAAGAAAAAACCGGCTTAACCATAAGTGAATTGTTCAAGCAACAAGGTGAGGCTGAGTTTCGCACGCTTGAAAATCAATGGCTGCAAAATTTAGACAGCAGTGCAGACTTTGAAAAAAAGAGAAATCAGGGTCGAGTGATTGCATGTGGAGGCGGTTTGCCCATTACTCCTGGCAACATCGAAAAACTGAATTGCCTGGGCACGACCATTTATTTGCAGGCAGGCGAAGAGATACTGGCGCAAAGAATCGGTCAGGACCAATCGAGACCCTTGCTTTCTGACACTAACGACATCGTAGTCAAGATAAAAACCATGCTGGCAAGCCGCCGTAAGCTTTATGAACAGGCGCACCTGACAATCGATACCAATCACAAAAGTGTGCCCGAAGTGGCAGACGAGATTCAAAGAATCCTCACAAATACAACACTTTGAGGCGAGGGCGTTATAGTATCTCTCTAGGGTTCCGGAGGACAAGATCTTGTCAGCAGTGACACAAGACGAGCTAATGTATTTGCAGTCTCAACTCGAGGGGCTGGAGTCGATTTTCATGGAGCTGATGCCGTTCAGCATCGAACTGAAGCGCCAGCACGTGCAAGATTATTACGACAAGCGCTTTGACGCCGCCACTAAACCGGTTTCTTCTGTAGCCGAAACAGAACTGCGCCGCCAGTTCAACACTAAAGCCAACCAGGTTCGCAACCTCGTGGACAGCGCCGAATCACTGGGTGACGCCGGCAACAAGCTCAATCTTATTCGTGCAGGCGCTTCCCTGCCTGAAGAACGCAGTAAGGGTCTGCTCAACTCGGTCTTGCAGTTCTGCAAATGCCTGGTGATGGAAAACAAAGCAGAGCCCGATCTATTCAAAGAAATTATCGGCTCCAAAGAACTGCGCGCAGTAGAAGCGCGTGTGCTTCTGGGTTCAACCATGTTTATCATTGCCGATGAGATCAAGTATGGCGACAAAACGCTGCCCTTGCGCGACTTACTTGGTCAACTGTTGCAGATGGTCAGACAAGAAGGCCTGCTGACGCGCAACGATCCATTCTTGATAGAAGCTCAGTGCGCCGTGGAAGCCCTTGAACTCGACGCTGAAGAGGCCGAGGCCGCACAAGCTTGAAAATACTGGTTATTAACGGCCCCAACTTAAATTTGCTGGGTACCCGTGAACCTTCCACTTATGGCAATACCACTCTCAGTGACGTCGAAAACAGACTGAAGTCACTAGCCGTGGAATTATCCAATACCCACAGCCAGCCCCTTGTACTTGAGTTTGTGCAGTCAAATATCGAAGGCGAACTGGTCTCAGTTATTCAATCAACATTGCACAGCGATGTGGCAGGCATTTTAATCAATCCTGGTGCTTATGGCCATACATCCATCGCTATGCGCGATGCCTTTCTGGCTGTAGCAGTGCCTTTTGTTGAAGTGCATGTGTCAAATATTTATGCCCGCGAATCATTTCGCCACCATTCTTATCTAACCGATATTGCTAAAGGCATTGTCGCAGGCTTCGGTGCCAACAGTTATGAGCTAGGTCTGAAAGCGCTTTTTGAAGCACTACTCTAACTTTTTGCCGCAAGCAGATATAATGAACTCGGAGTAAAATATTCGCCATGGAAAACCACAACCAGACACCCATGCTGACTAAGTTATTGCTTATTAGCTGCACGGCGGTAGCCCTGTTTGGCTTTGGCAGTTGTCCGCCCGGGCTTTGTCAAGAAGAGGATGCTGCCGCTGATGCGCAGCCGGCAGTAAAACCAGAGCCCAAACCAGAAGCAAGGAAAGCCCTTTCAGCGGAAGCAGTCAAGCACTATAACCGCGGCCTGGAGATGCACCAATCTGGTTTTCTGGTGAAAGCAATTGAAGAATATAAAGCTGCCATAGCTGCTGATGACCGATTGGAACAGGCTTACAGTAATCTTGGCTTGATTTATATCTCGCAGAAAAGCTATGTTTTAGCTCAAGACGCCTTCGATAAGGCACTGTTCCTCAGGCCTAATCGGCCCACTTCTTTGAACGGTCTGGCTTCGGTTTTATATGCCCGCGGTCAGGTAGGACCGGCCATTCAGAACTGGCAAAAAGCGGTGGAAATTGACCCTAAATTTGCCAGTGCCTACTTTAATATGGGCACCGCGCTAGAATCACAAAAGAAATCTGAAGAAGCGCTCAAAGTCTACGTAAAGGCCGTCAATATTGCCCCGGATATGGCCGATGCATACTATCACATGGCCAGTTTACTGAGCAAAGAAAAGCACCCCGCTCAAGCACTGGTACTCTTTCGCAAGTCTGTGGATCTGGCACCAGAATCAGAATTTGCCAGAGATGCTCGCAAGCAGATTTCCGGCATAGAGAGCCAGTTTGCAAAAGAAGCAGGCAAAACTACTAAAGCCGCCAACAAAATGCTGGGAGAAAATTCTGCCACTGCTGCTGCTGCTGTAGAGTCACCATCTATGGGGGCAACTAAAAAGGATATTGCCGACACGGCAAAGCGAGATTTTGAAAGAAAAAGGCTGATCAAAGAGGCGAAAGCCAACGGTTTAATCGTCAAAGAGGCGCCTAAAGAACGTGGTGCCTTTTTTGGTTTCGGCAAACCAAAAAAAGTCGATCCAAACTTGAAGATGTTTGTGCAGCCGCCACCGCAAGCGAAACCAGATCTCTATCCCAATAAGTCTATCGAGATCGAACCATAATATGTTTGACAAAGAAGCAAAGCTCAACGAACTGGCTCAAGTAATTGAAGGCAGGGTTGTTGATGATAGTGATCGTGTGGAAGTATGCATCAAGGGCACCGTCCTTGGTTTTCCTGCCACCGTTGAAGCGCTGCGAACCAATTTTCCTTTTGGTGCCTCGTTTTTTCTAGAAACAGATGTACTGAAAGAGCACAAATCACAAGCCGACCAACAAGGATTTACACTCACCATTAGCCCCAAGGTAGTGACCGGCTTCTGGGCTAAATTCAGTCGCATTCTATTGATTGACCACCAGACAAAAATGATCGGCGACAAGCGCTTTGATAGCCAGTATCTGGCTGTCACCAATAACGACGAAGAAGCGCGCCGCTTTATCAAATATCCGGCCATGATGGATAAAATAGTTTTGCTCTCGCGTACTTGCAGCTTTACTGAATTGCATGTACGAGCCGGCCATGGCCTTGTTGTAGTGCAGCCGACATCAATTGAAAAACTTGACGGCGACGTGGCCCGCGAATCATTCAGAGTCATGGGAGAAATAGCTCAAATAATGTTTGAGGCCTTCTAGATGAGTCTGAGTCAGGATCTTAGTCTGTCCAGTGGTGAGTACATAGACCGAGTGCAAGGGACTCTGCAAAATTATCTGGCAATTAATCCAGAAGAAGCAGAGCGCATCGAGACCTTACTTAAACAATTAGCATCAGGCGATTGCGCCCTTTCTGCTCGGCATAATATGGTGGGCCACTTAACCGCCAGTGCTCTAGTGCTCAACGGCCAGGGCACCCATGTACTTCTTATCGCTCATAAAAGTCTCGGTCGCTGGTTGCAACCAGGCGGTCACATTGAAGCTGACGAAGAACTGGAAGCAGCCGCCCAGCGCGAACTGAAGGAAGAAACCGGCCTGAGCGCAGTGGAGCTGCTTTGCCCGTTGCCCGTAGACGTTGATAGCCACGCCATTCCAGCCAACCCTAAAAAGAACGAAGGGCCTCACCTGCATCATGATTTTCAGTATCTTTATAGACTGACTTCTCCCGCTGCCATTGCCTTACAAGAAGAAGAGGTGGCCCAATTCAAATGGGTCAGTCTGGAAGACTTGGCCGGCGGCGAATACGGGATGCGCTTGAGCAGAGTGAGCGTCAAGCTCAAGGCCTTAAAAGGCCAGAACACTAACCTGGTGGGCATCTAGGTAAAAAGCAAAGAGAAACAATTGTTACGGAGCAGGGTATTTTGCCGGCTTTGTGTTAAAATTACTGTGTGGGTAGTTGATTTGATTTCTAAGAAACTAACTCACATACAAGCACAAAAGAGGTATCGGTTATGGCAGACACTACCACAGCGCCTACTTCCACCACCATTGTCGGTTTGACTGAAGTTGCAGCAGCAGAAGTGAAAAGAATTCTCGTTGATGAGCAAGGTAAGACTGGTCTGCGTATGGAAATTAAAGGCGGCGGTTGCTCAGGCATGTCCTACGGCATGAGCTTTGACAATGCTCAAGAGAAAGACCATGTAGTTGAAGCGCACGGTGTAAAACTTTTCATCGATCCTAAGAGCGCCATTTATTTAAAAGGAACAGTTCTGGATTTCCAGAGCGGTCTTGAAGGTCAGGGCTTTGTCATTAAAAACCCACAAGCGAAAAGCTCGTGTGGTTGCGGCAATTCATTCTCAGTATAAAAACTGAATCTTGATCAAGCACTAATAGTTGAAGAACGTGCCGGTCAATTGTCCGGCACGTTTTTTTCAGCTAACAATTCACGGAAAAAAGATCAAATGGGCAAGCTACAAATTATGGACACAGGCAGTAAGTCACAGCCTGCCGAAACGCTGCATGGCGGTTATGCCGCAGCTCCCTATAGTTTAATCGAGGTGCATGGTCAGGACGCCGAGCGTTTTCTCAACTCACAGACAACCAGTGACGTCAAAGCCCTCAAGACTTTCCAATCGCAAAAGAGTGCGCTGCTTGATCGCAAAGCGAAAGTAGTAGCCTACTTCACCCTCTACCGTAAAAACAAAAGCTATCGCATAGTTTGCCAGAGCACGCAAACACAAACCATTCTCGAGAATTTAGACAAATATGTTTTTTCCGACAAAGTCGAATTTTTAGATCTCAGTGCCGGTCGCATGCTGGCAGTAATCGGTGCTGACGCCAGAGTTTTGATTAACGAGAATCTTACTGCCGAGAAAAATCTTGCTCTTTTTGATCGCGATTTGATTGACGGTGAACTGGCCAATATCGATGTACATATTTTCAAAGCGCATCTGTCATGCAGCGAAGCCTTTTTGATTTATTGCGGCGCCGATAGATTTGACGAACTACAAGCCAAACTAAAACCAAGCCTTGAGCGCTATAAACTGAAGCGGATGAGCGAAGACGATCTCAAGGTTGAGCGCATTGAAGCAGGGGTGGCCCAGTTCGGCCAAGATTTTGACGGCGCCAATTTGATTATCGAACTTGGCATGGAAGACAGCGCCATCAGTTACACCAAAGGCTGTTTCCAGGGTCAAGAAGTGCTGGCCCGAGTGAAAAGCCACGGTTCTCCCAATAAACAACTGGCAGGGCTGATTTTAGAACCCAGCGGTCAAGTAGCATGCGGCACGCCACTGATGGTGGCCGGCCACGAAGCTGCACAAGTTTTGTCTAATGGTTATTCAACAAAGCTCGGCAAGCAAATTGCCCTGGCCCTGGTCAAGCGCGATTTTCGCACTCCCGGACGGATTTTAGAAGCCTCGGCCGGCAGCTGGAGCGGCACTGCCACAGTGCAATTATTGCCATTCATACAAAATCTGGATCAAAAGCAAAAGCGCGAGAACTTTATCAAGGTGCCCTGCAGCTCTACACCACCAGTGGTGCCGAACAAGCCATAGCCGACCTGCGCACTGCTCTTTTGCTCGACAGCAGCATGGAAGATGCTTATGAAGCTCTCGGTGTGATTTTGTCTAAAGAAGGGCAAATTGACGAAGCGGTGCAATTGATGGAAGCGCTCGCCCGTATCAATCCAGACTCAATCATGGCTTATGCCAACCTCTCAGTGTTTTACCTCGAGCAGGGCGGTGGCAAAGAAAAAGCGGAAGAGGCCAAAGCGCAGTCAATGAGCATCCGCATGCGTCTGGCTGCTAAAGAAGCGATGCAGCAGCATAAAGAGAAAGAAGACAGCGCCAAAATCGAAGCCGAAGCGCGCGAGCGTCAAGCCATGTTTGAACAAGTGATAGAAATCGATGCCGATGACCTGTTTGCTAATAATGGCCTCGGCAATTGCTACAACATCTTGAAAGAATATGCGCTGGCTGAAAAATATTTGCTCAAAGCTCTCGCCATAAAACCGGCTCACACAGTGGCTTACCAGGAGCTCGGCACCACATATGAAGGTCTTGGACAGTTAGACAAAGCCGTTGCCATTTATAAAGCCGGCATTGACGTTGCTGCCCAGAAAGGTGACATGACACCACTCAAAGCGATGCAAAATCGTTTGAACGCCCTGACTGAAAATAGTAAGAAACAGTAAGCGAAAGTAAGAAGCAGTAAATGCCGCGATCAAAAGCACTGAGCATATTTGCCCTGGCCATTTATATTTTTATGTATGTGCCTATTTTTGTGCTGATCGTGTTCAGCTTCGATAATTCACGGTTGGCGGTGGAATGGCATGGTTTTACTTTGCAATGGTATGAAAAGCTCTTTCACAACGAGGCGGTGGCATCGGCCCTGGCCAACAGCTTAATTGTCGCTTTCACTTCAGTAGCAGTGTCTGTGTTTATGGGCGTGCTCGCGGCAGTGGGTCTCAGCCGGGCAAAATTCAAAGGAACATCGTTGGTCAGAGGTCTGATTGTCCTACCCATCATTGTGCCTGAGATTGCCATGGCAGTTGGAGCGCTAATTTTATTTATCGCCATCGGTTTGCCTCTTGGTCTGGCTTCTGTCATTGTCGCCCATATTGTTTTTTGTCTGTCTTATGTGGCTTTGACGGTGATGGCCAGGTTGGAAGGGCTCAACCCGCAATTGAACGAAGCTGCTCTTGACCTGGGTGCCACACCGGTGGAAGCATTTTTCAAAGTGACATTACCGATTCTTCTACCCGGCATCATATCCGGTGCCCTGTTGGCTTTCGTTCTATCACTAGATGATTTTGTGATCACACAGTTCACAGCCGGCGTCGGCGCCACCACTTTGCCGCTGCGCATTTACAGCATGGTCAAGTTTGGCGTCAGCCCAGAAATCAACGCTTTATCTACACTGATGTTGACGGTGACTATCATGATTACGCTTCTGGCAGAGTGGGTGAGAACTCACCGTACTCACCCTGAAACCATTGCTCAACTTGACCCTGCGTCCAGCACTTGAAGCGCCAAATATTTAGTGCGGGTAGAAAATTGGCGGTACGTAGATAAAGTACGGCGCCACAAACTCTTGCACCTTCGTTAAAACAGATTTTTCGGCTACGCTTTCGTCTCTAACAATCACAAACTGCTCATTGCGCTTATATAGAGGCTTATTACCTAAACCCACGCCTAGCTTGTCAGCGATTTCCCTGTTATCAAACTCCTCTACATACTTGCTTAATTCAGGTGCTTCTCGTGCCAACTTGGCTCTCGATTCGGGGCTCTGACGATAGCGAGCAATGCCTTCTGCAAAATCGTCACGACTTGTATAGAAATAATCGGAGGAAGGTTTAACCAGTGCTTTTTCCTTCATTTGAGCATTGGTAATAAGGCCATCCAAAGAGTCTGGATGAACGAAGGCACCCATGGCGTCAACCTCCACCCAGCCTTCAGGATTCTCACAGTTGGCGTTTTTCCGTTCATTCCAGATGTACAATTTGTCATCGTTGGTCATTTTCGCCCATGAGCCATTTTCCAGATGCTTCCAGCCCAATTTTGAATAGTCAGCCGGATCGGCTGTGTTCTCAGCCACATGACCGAATTCATGCAAGAAATCATCCTCTACAGAGTGCAAAATGCCGGCTTCCTTTTCAGCGGCTGAACGTTGCGCTGTTGTCACAGCTCTGTCGCCAGTGCCGAAGACCACCACGCGGTGAACGGCGTTGCCCTGAGTTTGCATCGCAGGGTCACCTGGTTTCCATTCGTCTAAAAATAATACGCGAAGATCTTTGGAATAATTTACGCTGGCCCGTGATTTTTGCAAGGCTGAATCTAAAGCGTCAAGTTCATCGAGACGAGGCTCTCGGGCCCGCGCAGCATATTCTGGGCTTGTCTTGGCAGTTTCAAATACGACTTTGAATTCTTTTGCAATGGTATGTTTCTTGTCGTCCACCTTCTTAGTAAGGTCGGCGTCCAGACTATCTAAATTTTCATAAGTACCCAGTGGTTCATCCTTGCCGCTACTACTCAGGGAACATTCATACTTGCCATTTTTCAAAATCACTTTGACGCCGAATTTTTTGCTTAAACTGTCCTCAGTTTTAGGGGCTTCCACTTTATCAGTGGTTTTGGTGGAGTCGCTAACATCCGATTTCTTAGTAGCATCAGGCACCGTACATTGGCCTGGTTTCGCCACTTCTTTAGCAGGATCAGAACTGGACTTTGTCCCTTCCTTGCCGGTAATTTTCAAATCAGGCAGGTGCGTGCGATTACGATGAGACAAGCTAAGATTGTCGACCTCTGGATGCTTGTGTTTCATAATATGCTGTACATGCTGACTGAGATGCTTCGCGTCATCTGATTCGGGACTATCTTCGCGATGGCGATCTTTACGGTCACCTTTTTGATGGTGTTTTCTTTCGTTGGACATAATCGGTTCCAGGTTGAAGGTAGTAAGGTTTAGGTTTAGTTTCAGTTTTGCGTCTGCGTTTAAGACTTCATGAGATTATCGCCAAGTTGCTAACAAAACGTTAACCGCGAAACTAATAGCTCTCAGCCTGCGTCACCAGGGTCACCATCATGTTGTGTTCTAGCTGGTGCCGAGTTTTTCTGTTCTGTTTGTGGTTTCGAATCTTTTTGCTCTTCTAATTGCTGCTGTTTCAGTTGTCTGCGTTGCTCGCGCTCCAACTTTTGCATTTGCCCTTCAAACTCTTGGTTTTGCTTTTTTCGCTCTTCGTATTGTTCTTCCTCTATCTTTTCATCTTTCTGTTTTTGTTTTTTGTCGCGTTCTTTCTGGTCTGTTATGCTTTCAAATTCAACTTTTACCAAAGAATTCACTTCCGCAATCGAGAATCGTTTCGGTGTTTCCTTTACGTTCATTCCAGTGCCCGTTTCCACTAAGAGCATTTTAGTTAAAGTACCGTTGGAATCAATCGAATAACCGGTAAGCTCTGACGGCTTTGAATAATCAAGGCCGTTGCGAAATTGAATGTAATAATTTGTCTTGCCAGTTCCATCAGTTGTCATCGTCATTGAATGGAGCAATTGAGTTCCTGGGCGCGCCCCTAAATCATTGAATCTGGTAAAAGAAAACATTTTTCCCTCGCTGTCGAATTGGGAAGAAAAACCCAATTCGTCAAAAGTTTTCTTCAATGTACCTGCTATTGCATTAAACCTGCCGGCTTCCGCGAGATTAGTTGTTGGTTGTGATGACGTCCTTTGCAATTGTTGAAAGCGCTTTCCAAACTCAACGAAATCACCTTCTAAAATAAGAGTGGTTAATTCATGGTAAGCGTTTTGATCAGAAGGAATTAGATCTTCTATTTCCTTTTCTAATTCCGGGGACATCCAATCGCCATTAATGGAAACATTTGGCAGAAGCGCTTTTGCAGACTCAGATGGTTTAAATTGCACATATGGTGATGTTTGTATTTCCTGACTAATTCTTTTTTCCGACTTTGTGGGAGAGAAATCTATGTCGCTGTCAGATCTGTATATTTCACGTCCGGTTTCAGTTGGTTGCATATCAACACCTTTTACTAACTCTTGTTCAGCATTAACAGCGCCAATCTACTGCTTAGTTGTTGCTGAGTTGCTAAAAGAAGGCATATCTACAGCTTATCGATTGCCTCAAGCGGGGCGCCACTTGATCGGACGGACGTACACACGTTTGCGCTTCGCATCGCATATAAAGGTTCTGTCAACAGAACCAGGGGCCGTCTCAAGTTAACAACTCGGCAACATCTTTGCCATAAATTGGCCATATACACGAGGGAGAAGTATCATGGCCAACCGAGAATTTACAGAAGCCAAATCAAGCGATTTATACAACAGCAACTACGCACTTACCAATATGGAATCTCAGCCCTTCTCCAATTCAATGCAAGATGAAGTGCAAAAGCGTCTCGTAAAAAGAGAAAAAGTGATTACTACTCAGGGCGATTTTGTCAGCGAGTCTCTCAAGCAGTTCGGCCAGCTAGACATCATTAATGCCGATGGCAAATTAGATAGAGAAGAGTTGGCTCAAGCCGCCGGCGGCAAAGATAAGAAGCTCGCCAAGGTTGCCACCACTTTACTAAATAACCGTGAACTGATTGCCGCAGACGGGCAAAATATTACGGTCAAAGATCTTGCTGCGCTGCAGTGTTAACGGCGCGATAAAAGCGCGGAAATACGGCGAGGTCCGGTTGACTTCGAGTTAAGCAAGAGAAGCAAGGAGGAGGGCCGATTCTGAGGCCACCTC
>JADYXQ010000124.1 GCA_021772135.1 Candidatus Obscuribacter sp. | reverse complement strand
CTTTTTGTAATCATGGAGGCCTGCGTATACCCTGGCGCGCCCTTCAATTCTTGTAGTATCGGTGCTTCCGGGTCCGAAGTTACTGATCGATTCAGTCATGTCCTTGAGCGCTTCCGGCAGCTTGCCCAGTTGCTCGTAACTTAGCCCTCGTTTCCAGAGGATTATATCGGTGTAAAACGCCGCTGCCTTACTTTTTCTAGATTCCATCAGCGCCTGATTAAAGGTTGTGACCGCCTCTAGATTCTTATCATCTGTGCGCAACAAATCTCCAATTCTATACAGGCAGTCTGCGCGTGAAAACGCATCCTTAGCCGTTTTTAGTTCCTGTTTCGCCGATTTAAGCTGCTGCACCTCCTCGGTTCCTAAGAAAATCTCTTTTTCCTTTTGATTTTCTGCAAGTAAATAGGCCGGTTGAGGTAGCTGTAACGCCAACAAGAGCAAAAGCAACAATATTTTTTGAAATTTTCTTACCATTGATCGCCTATCCCAGCTCTAAACCCGATTTACTTGCTTCTCAAATATGACAAAATCCGCAACAGGTCAAGGAACAAGTTAACCACATCGAGGTAAAGCTCGAGTACGGCGGCGACAACCTCATCTGTATCGAATTTGAGAATAATTCTTGATGTGTCATAGAGAATATAGCCGCAAAAAACAACAGCGCTGACGCAGCTCCATATAAATATGGCGAAATTATTTGGCCAGAAAAGAAAACCGAGGCCGGTAACTATTAGACCAATCAGTGCCACAAATAAGAAGCCACCCATCCAATTAAAGTCTTGTTTGGTCACGTGCACATAGGCCGACAATACTGTAAAAATCACAGCACAGATGGCCGCGGCTTGCCAAATAATGCCTCCTTGTCCGCGGCTCAAATATCTTTCTAAAACGCAGGCGAGTGTAAATCCGTTCAAAGCCGCATAAGCAAAGAGAGTGACCATATTAATTCCAGGTTTTCTTCGCACGGCCAGGGCAATAAGGAATACGACAATTTCTGCAATTATTGCCGGCAAAAAATATTGCATTGCCAGACCCGATACCACTCCATAATAAGCAGTGCCGGCTGTGACTAGAAGTGTGGCCCCAAGCAGAGAATAAACCTTTTGAATGAAAGCAGCTCGGTCAAGAAGCGGCGCTTTTGATACCGGCGACGGTGTGTTGTAAATCGAAGACAGCGCTTCACTTCTTTGTGAAGTCGTGGTGCTTTGATCCCGCCATCTAGGGTTGAAAACTTCATCAACTTGTTTTGACAGCGCCTCTATTTTTTCTAGTTCGCCTTTGTCTAAATAAACACCTTTGCACTGATTGCATGCGTCAATTACAAGATTCGAGTTGGTCAAATAAGGCTGTTCAGATAAGTTTGACCCGCACCTTGGGCACGGGTAGGCGGTTGCAGTTGTCGTCAACTGGCCGGGGGGAATATCGCTTGTGCTCTGCGAGCTTTTGGCAAGCTCGCCTCTATCGAGCCAGATGCCGTTGCAAGTGGTGCAGCAGTCGATTTCAACACCCTTCTTGCGGCTGGGAAACATGTAATTTCTGCATTTTGGACAGGCGATCATAATTTATTTTTCCGCATAGTAAGAGCCAATATACCTGCATCAAGGCTTTCTAACAATCATACTTATACAAGTGGTAATATCAAGCTCTATTCTGAGCGGGTTTTTCAGGCGGTTTTCTGCCAAGGCATTCCCAACAATCAACAACTGCGCGGGCTCTTCGATCAACGTAGGATGCCATTGCTAGGCTACCTTGGGGGTAGTTTTTTGCCAATGATTCTAATTTGCCGCCTTTGTTTTCCGTACCAGTCGCAGATTAAGCAAAGCCACCATACGCGTTTGGTCGATGCTTGCATAACTTCGGTTGCTTTCAATCTACCAAGGCGTACACGATGGCAACGTCACGGCAAATTAATGTTGTGATCGATTGTTTCTACAGCCTTTTATTTCGCCACACCAGTTTTATCTGCCAGCTGCAGTAAATGTGAACGAGCGGGAGCACGTGTTTGGCCGCAAATATCCATTTGATGCTCACCGTTCGGACCTTCACTATAAGTCAGATCGTAGGCTGGTGAAAACTGCCATCGATCATCCTTACGCAACAGGAAAGAGAAGTTTTTCGAGTGGTCATCTCGGTTGTTAAAAATTACATTGAAGACGCATCGTTCGAACGCTTGCAGCACCTCTCTTGCATCGCGAGTCATGAACTGAATCAAGCGCAGGAGGGCAATATAATCGAGCTGCGGAATCTGGAAATTTGCGTGCGCTGCTCCTGATGCCGTGGTCGCGCCCCGTCTGGCGAACCGCCCAGCAACATCAATTTGCGCAACAGGGCTTCACTCGAATCATTTGTCACCAGACGAACGTCACGTGCAAGATCCAGCTCGGGAAAATCGCCGAAAGACTTCGTGCCTAAAGGCAGTTTAAAGGCGATAATTCCAATCCGCGTTTTAAAGCTTGTGGTGTATATTCGAAGAGTAGATCATTGTCGTCATCCGCCAATAGATCCAAGTCAAATCGATCTTACCAGCCCGCGTAGATCACTTTCAACTTTTTCATTCAGATGATTTCCGCGATGCGCGTTGGCGCTTTTGACTGGCCCGTTCCATCGACTTGATCGATTTAAGAACCATCACCACTGCGCTCGAAGTTACTGAGTGAACGCTGTGATATTCCTGCACGAGCGGCTAGCTCGCTCTGCTGCAAATTTTGCGCCAGCCTGTGGGCTCGAATTCTGTCGCCAAATTCACGCGCTATTTCATCGGTTGTAGCGAGTTCAAACTGCAATATATTGGAGCTACCGACCCTGACAGCCTTTTCAGGACGTTATTGAGGAGGCTTATATCTCCAGATCATTAGCACTCCTCCATCTTTTCCGCTTGCTTGAAAATGGATAACAGGAACGTGTCCAGGTGGCGGCTTTCT
>JADYXQ010000123.1 GCA_021772135.1 Candidatus Obscuribacter sp. | reverse complement strand
TTTTGAATTTCGATATGCTTAACATTCTCCCAAGCTTACTCAAGCTGACAGGCGCCCGTTTTCAACCCGCACAGGACTTTTAGATCAGGCTCCTAGCCTTTATGGGCGTCTGGATCTTTCTGTGCTGCAGTGCTGCAATTAGACTGGTACGCCGCAATGCTGTCGGCAGGTTCAATTGCGCAAGAGTCAGACCAGTTCAATTTTATTCAAGAAAATTTATTGCCGGCTTTTGCACCGGGCCCCTGGCCCGATCAATCGCTGATTCATTTTGCTGCTTACCAGAACGCTTATGAAGATGTAGAGACGGTGAAGTATCTGTATGGACTGGCACAACTGGCCGGGCTCAGTGCCAAGCTGATTGTCTTGAATGAATTAAAACGATCGGCTGATGGAAATATGTGTGATGCTGACGGACAAATCGTCAGTAATTTGTAACAAGCTCTATCCTTGGGAAAGAATTTTTTTAGATGAAGAGCGTTTGACTCAGGCGGAAAAAAGTCTATTTTTACCTTTGCTGCTCAATCATCAAGTTCGTTTTCTCGAGCCGGTGTGGAAAACTCTGGTATCTTCCAAAGCCTGTCTGCCACTACTCTGGGACATGTTTCCTGATCATCCGCTTTTACTCGAGAGCTATTTTGAAAGTGATAGCAGATCTGCTGCATTGAAGCAGAAAGCGCATGTGCGTAAGGCAACTTTTGGTTGGGAAGGGGCTAATATCGAAATTATTTTCCCCGATGACCAGGCTCGATCTGAGTTAAGCGCGGGAGAGTATACTGAGCAGGGCTTTATCGTGCAGGCCTATGAAGAGCTGCCGGTCTTTGAAAATTACCATTTAGTGGTGGGCAGTTGGCTCGCCAACAACCGTGCTGTTGGAATGGGAATTAGAGCGGATCAAAGCAAAATTACCGGAGCCAGAGCCCTGTTTATTCCTCACTATGTTGTGTAATTTTCGTAGGTTGATCGCTGGAACTCAGAGCGCATGCCTCTAATGCTGTAGCATCTCCGGCCAGTGGCAGAGCCAGTTCTGCTGCCTTAGAATTTGACTGAGTAATAAGCCACACCGCTAGAAGAATGATCGCAGCACCGATGAAAGTTTGCGGCGAGATTGTTTCATCTGCCAGGGTGCAGCCTAAAAAAATTGCCACCACCGGATTAACATAAGCGTAAGTCGAAACGTGAGCCGGATTAACATGCTTCAGAAGCCAGATGTAGACGGAGAAAGCCGGCATGGAGCCGAAGACAAGTAGATCAAGCCAGGCGAGGAAGGATTTAAGCGAGATGTGAATATTGCCGAGCTGTGAAAGCTCACCGGCACCAGCTGCGATGGCAAACAAAATTAAACCGGCGAATAACATTTCCATGCCGGCAGCAAGCTGTTGCGATTGCGGAAGGTTGGCCCTTCTTGAATAGAGGGCGCCGGCAGCAGACCCCAGGCAGCCGAGCAGCACATAAACCACTCCCGTAAAATCGATACCGGCACCACCAGTAAGTTTTGCTGGTTCAAGCAAAACCACAAGACCAGTAACCCCAATAATTAAACCAGTTATCACTTTGGCAGTGGGTTTCTGCCCGCCGGTCAGCCATTGTAGAAGCACAATATCAACCGGCACCATTGCCACCAGAAGCGATACCATGCCCGAGGGCACAGTTTTCTCCGCCAGCACTACTCCGATACTGCCAAAAGAATGTGACTGACTTGTGGTCTTGGCGCACCGCGCATCAGCATCCAGATGCACATCAAAAGACCGGCAATAGTGAAGCGGGTGGCTCCAAGCAGAAAGGGTGGAAAACTTTCCAGGGCAAATTTAATGCCTATGTATGTGGAGCCCCAAATTAGGTAAATAGTGAGAAAACCAAGAATGATATTGATTTTGGCGGGCTGCGTTAATCGGCTTTTATACTGCGTTAGGCAGATAGAAGTGAGCTGAGTTTATTCGATTGATTCGAACTGGTCTCATCTTTTTCTACCGATTCACTTGAGCCAGGCTCAAGATCATGACCTGCCAACCAACCGTTTGCTGCGATAATCGCTGATCTCAACGAGTCAGGCTTGGCTTCATCAAGGGCAACTTCTTTATACAGAGAAAGCAATTGCATTGTGGTCATCAAGCAAACATTTTTCTTGGCGGCATAATCAGCCAGTTCAGCTTCTTCAGTAGAAGAGCCGACACCGGTTGGTGGTTGATCGCTAATTTTGCTTACAATCAAGATGCCTTTTGGCTCTGTGCCTTTTTCGCACCAGTAACGGGTTTGCGAAATAGACAGTTGGCCTAAGTGTGAACGTTCAGCCTGGGTTGTAGTCCAGATTACCCGAGCGATACAAACTTGTTTGTCATCGACTTCAAGACGCAATTCGTGTTTATCGTCAGCGGCAATGGTGACTTTCCAACCGATTAAGCTCAGCACTTTTCCGCAAGCTTCAACCAACTCATCACCAGTGGTGGTAAGCAATGTGTTGCGTACGCCTTTGGTCAACGCCACGCGAGTTTCAACATCGCGGATTTTTTGTTGTGCGAGTTTTACTTGTTCGTTCAGTTCATCGAGCTCAGTATTGAGCTTAGCGATTTCATCTGAGAAATATCGTTTTGTCCAGTCCGGCACGTTAGTAGCCCCCGCTCGTTGTGAAATTGCATCATCTAATTTTAAAGAACCGCTCAGGCCAGAGCCATTAGAACCGGATTCTTTCATAATCTCAGCACTTGCAGACGAACTTTCGGCTGTTGAGACCGTTGGCTCAGCTTGCACTGAATCGCTTGCTTCCTCATTATATTCTTCGAGTGCTACTAATTCAGTAGCCTTTTCCGCTGCGGCAAATTCTGGCTGCGCTTCGGCCACGGTGGCCTCTAATTTAGTTTCAGGCTCAAGGGCGGGCTCAGACTGTAATGATTCGGCGGAATGCTCCTCAACATGATTATTGAGAAGGTTGCCTAAACCGTGTTTAGGGCTAGACACCTTATCTTCCGGCTCAAAACTGGTAGTTTCCGAAGACGTATCAATTATTCCAGCATCTGGGCCGGAACTGTATGAATTCGTGCTCTTTGCTTTAGATTCTGAATTGTTGCTCAAGCTAGCCCCATCTTCTGGGAGTGGCGATTTTAATGAAGATGCCAGGCCGGCTGGCTGTAATGCTTCCAGCGTGACAGTATCACTGGGTTTGTTCAAAATTTTGGCTGGCGGAGTTTTTAGCTCATCATCACTTTCGGCATCGTCAGTTTGTGGTTCGAAAGATGAGGTGGACGGTTCAGATTCTGCTGCAACTGTAGCCCCGGCGCTATCGTCGCTTGTAGGCTCAGTTGTAAGTGCTGCTGCCGTCTCGTTTACTTGCTCGGCGGCGGGCTCGCTTTCGCTGCCTTCAAGATCGCTCAGCAACTCCTTATCTTGAGCGGCTATCTTGGCCTTGACCGCGTCTTCATTGCTCTGGACCACTTCAGTTGCCAGTGGCTGCAAAAGTGATGCCAGTGATGCTTTAGGACCTTCTGGTTTAGGCTCTATTTGAATAGAATTAGCCGCTTCTTCGAGCTTGTCGAGAACTTTGGGATCTATTTTGGCCATCTCTTGCGTTTCTTTTTTAGAATTTGGATCTTCCAAAGCTTTGAGATGGATGCTTGTTTCGGTCATGGGCGACGAGAGGTCGCTGCTCACCGTAGAATGAGATTTAACTGTAATGCCAACACCGTCTGAGCGCTCGCCGCTGATGGCAGAAACCGTTGGTGGGCTGACAGGCTCGGAGCCTGGAACTTGTACGCCTTCGACGACAAACCAGAACAGTGAAACGCCTACTTTTAGAACGTCGCCGTCTTTAATATTTTCGGGTGTCGTAATCTGATTACCATTCAAAAATGTGCCGTGTCGGCTCTTAGCATCCTGAACGGTAAACTCATCATTTTCGTAGCTGATGATGAAATGAAATCGTGATATCGACTGATCACCGCTTATGACGATGTCATTGAGATCGTCGCGGCCGACTCGACATCTGGGTGTAGCGACTGGGATCTTCCGATTGGAGACCAGATCAACTAAAAATGCAGTTGGAGTGTTGTTTCCTTCTTCGTTTTCCATCATGCTGCTTTCTTCGGGAATTAGAGGATGCCTGAGCCATTCAGCTCTTGGTGAGCGTAATTTGCGTGTCACTACAATGATGTTCCACAGACAGGAGAATATTAACGCCGAATCGCATCCGCTTATTACACTTGCCACAATTTAGTTTGATTATCAGCCGGAAATATCTTAGCTCTGCGGTCAGTTTTCCTTTATATTGCTCTGCCATTGTGCTCATCAAAGTGCCAGCTGCGGTAGTGGAGGCAGTAAAGATGATGGCAAGTAGGCGGGAAATTTATTAATCGCTATCATTTCTAATCTTTACGGGCGACGATGTGAGTAAATTAGAGTACCCGTTAGAACAAGCATTCTGAGGAGCATAACCTTTAGATGACCGAATCTGTTGAACCACAAGCCGCAGTTGGCGCCGAAAACTTTCTCGAATATCTGAAAAATCTACCCTGGTGCAAACAAGAGAACGGCACTCTGGTGGCCGTCTATAAGTTAACGTCAGAAGTGATTGAAGTTGTGCGCGAGAGCGAAGTAAAAATCTATCCCGGCGGCCTGGTCGTCAAGCTGCCTCGTTCAGTTTTAATGGGTTTACAAAAGAGCAGCGATGATGAGCAACCGTTGCCTGCCGTGCTGGTATGGAAGGCAGAAGGTTTAGAAATCTGGTTCCGCCGGCAGAAAAGCAGCGATTTTCCATATGACACCTGGACGGACGCCGCTGCTCTTGGCATTGAAAGAGAAAAGGCTTTTGTGCCTAACGAAAAATTAGGCGCCGCCGCCGCTGCCGCTCAGAAAGATATGGAAGGCAAATCAAAAGAATGCCCGGCCATGATTCCACCCTATTAACTGTCATAAAGTCACCGTCACTGAAGTCAGCGCCAGAAATAATGCCAGGTGTAATTAGCGTCAGCTGATTGGCCAGGTTGAATTGTTTTGGTCCAACTGAATTCGCCGATTCCATTCATGTATGACCACCAGCCGGGCCAGCTGTAATAGCCCCACCAGGGCGGAAGTTCGCGTTCTTTAAGTTCATCCATGGTGTTGACCATCTTCATTTTGCCGCCATCGCTGATGGTATCAAGACGGCCTAAGACTTTGCGCTTAATTTCAATTGTGATCGGTTTGTCCATATAATTTGTCAGTGTAATTACACCAGATAAATCGACTCGAGCATATTTATTGTCTTGCCAATTGACAGCGTCAGGTGTGCGTCCCGTTTCTTTCTCTTCTTTTTTTGTTTTAATGTCGACGGCATTGGTCAGTGTGAGTTCACTATTACTGCCCGGAGATGCATAAGTCATCATGCCTTGCGCCAGCACTTCCGTATTGCCGGGATCGTTGTCGCGTGGGTTAGCCACTACCACCAGTGCCGGTGCGGTAGTAAACGGATGTTTGGTAGTATTGAACAAGCGAATTTTATGCATGACTTTATTCAAATCAACTAGTTTATTTTGCTCGTCCATTTGGCTGCCGCTGCGTTGCGACTGCACCTCAGGTGGTGGCAGCACCGCCAATTCTAAAGTGTAGAGGTCTTTATATTCAACCGTATACTCTTCTACGGGCACCACCATGCGCTCGCCCTTTTTTAGAGTTAAATGCTTAACTGAAAAAACAAAAAGGTCTTCATTTTTAGTGGTCTCACGTTCGCCGGGTTCGGCCGCACCGACTCTGCTGTCGTCTGCCGCGTAGCCCTGCGACTGGGTCATTATAGAGTTGCTCAAATTGTTGCGCATGCGTGATTCATTACCGGCATACGATGCTACTCTGGCCAAAGCCTCGCTCAAGGAAATGGGATCGGTTTCTCCTTTAAAGGCAAAAGAAGGAACACCAACAACGAGATTGCAATTGACGTCTTTAAGATCGGTCAGATCGTTGACCAGCGTAGCTTGCAGTTTGACGCGGGCGCGGCCCTGGCCATCAATGGTAACTTTATAATTAGGAATCCAGCGAATGCCTCTTTCCACATACATCATGCCCACGCGGGCGCTGCGCTCCTGAGTATTGTTTCGCGCCGACTTTTCCCAATCAAGGGCCATAGTTAGAACATTGCGCAAATTTTCATCACTTACTTTCGCTCTAGGGGTACTTTTAAATGCAAGCTTCTGAATGTGATCGATGGCCACAAAAGAATGACCATCTGCAGTCTCAAGTTCTACCAGATTGCTTTTGACAGGTAGAGTCAAAGCCGCGCTGGTTTCACCACTGGCAGCCGCAAGTTCTTCTGCTGATCTTGTGGGTATGCCAATAATTTTGGCGTCAGATGAAAGCAGTTTGCTCTGAGTGTCATGACCAATCAACTCGTCAATATGCACCAGTGCACCGACATTGGCAGCAATCAACTCTGGGATTGTTAAAGCTGTTTGACTGTTTTGAATTTTGCGCCTTCCTGCTGTCACCGAATTCAGCCTGGCGCGCGTTTCCAGACTGTAAGGGAAAAACGTGCCCAGCACAGGCTTTGGCAAATCTTCTAAAATTACATCACCGCTGGTGGTGAGGGGCATTTCACCTTCATGGACAAGTAAAGCGTGACCATCTTTGAAAACCGTGATTTCTTTCACGGGCATGCGTGTAAGGCTGCTGGAGGATGCAATTTCGCTCTCGGCAATGGGTATGGCATAGGCCGATTGGCAGTCACTAAAAGTGATGGCTAAACTGAGGGCACAGAGAGCGCTAACAGCACTAATCTGCGACCTGATGGTTTGCTTGATCATGTAGGCTGCCTCAAAACACTTGTGCTTTGATTAAATCACCGCCGCACTTTGATCACCTCAGTAATTACCCTGAACTTCGCTTAGAATTATTTTTTGGCTCAACTAAATGAAAAGAAAGCAATAAATGAAAGACGATAGCGAGCAAGCGGGGCTCAAATTTGCGGACCTTGTGGTCAGCGCTGAATCAGGTAACCTCAGTGCCATGACTCAGGTCGGCCTAATGCTGGCTAAAGGCGAAGGTGTGGCGGCAGACTTCGCTCAGGCCGAAAAATATTATCGAAAGGCAGCGGAAGGCGGTTTTGCCATTGCTCAATATAATCTGGGTTGCCTTTATCTAAACGGCACCGGCGTTGCCCGCGACTATGAAATGGCCATGCACTGGTTTCTACATGCTGCCGAACAAAATGATTGCGACGCTCAATTCAATATTGCTTATATGTATGATCGCGGTTGGGGTGTAGATGCCAGCGATGAAAATGCTTTCAAGTGGTACAGCCTCGCTGCTGAAAATGGCTCGCCTCGTGCGCAATTTGACTTAGCCTGCTGCTATCAACATGGTAAATTTGTTGCTGCCAATCGCGAGCAAGCGATTTTCTGGTTTCGGCGGGCGGAAGCTTCAGGAGTGGCGCGGGCGGCATCGCTCTTGCAGCAACTGGAGACCCAATAATATCTGCAGGATTGTCATTGTTCAGGCCCCAAAATATTGTTGACCTAAAAGCCCTGAGTTTGAGCGGTGCTCTGGCTGCCCTGTTTTGTTGCGCGCCCAGCGCTCATGGTCAGGGCAGCGATACTACCAGTGGTGTCATCCTTAAAAGCGGTGTCAGTAATATTGAAGAATACAATCGCCGCATAATTTTAAAGGAAATAGAGCTGGAGCACTTCAGCATTAATTTTCGCAAAAATAATAACGTGCAGGGCCGCTGGCGTGGATGGCGTTACTTTCTCTCTCAGGAAGCCAGCGCCGCCTGCACCGCCTCCGGTTTGACCGTGCAGCTGCGTGATCGACTAAGAGTACTAAAGCATCCGGATATCCCATCATTTACTAAGGATGGTCAACCCACGTTCGTATCTAGTGTAAACAATCGAGGAGCACTTGAAACTGGTCAAATATTGCAGATGGTCGGTCAATCTATTGGCGCCGTGGGCTCAGGCATAGAGCTGGGAATAAATATTCATCACCAGCGACAGGCTATTAAAAAAGGCTTCGGATCGAAAGCTTCAATTAAACATGTACTGGCACTGCGATCTGAAATTGAAAGTTTGTTTGAGGAACGTCGTCAGGCTATTGCCGCTGCCAACCTGAGCGTTGAGGAGCTGGCAATCGCCAGCGCTGAAGAACACGTTTTGCATGATCTGACCGATTTGAGCTTGCAAGAATATGCTAACTATCATTTACAGGCAAGGCGCTTTCGGGCCTTTCAAGATTCTCAATATATTTTTGATATTTTGAAAAGCAGTACCGGCGCCGTGGGCAGCTTATTGAACTTGCTTGCCACTCATAATCGAGACCCTCGTGGACCAGGTGGCGCCGGTGTAGTGACCACCACATCTGGTGCTTTGTATATGCTTGGTCCGCTCCTTAGTCGTGGCATCAGCAAGGTGGTGGCATCTTCTCACGATCGTGCTCTGTGGCCTGTGACTGCCGGTATTTCGAAACCCACCGTTGATGACCTTGAAAAACATAAGATGCTTCTTGGTAAACTGGAGGATGCTCGTCTATCAGGTGATCCTAAAAATGGCTCAGCTAAGTCTCTTGCGCTCTTAACCGCCTATGACGAAGAAGCCGGGCAACGTCGTAAACAATTTGCTCTGGCGACGAGAGAAATTCGCTCTGGAACACGCTCAGCAACACAGAATATCGGCTCAGGTTTAATTGTAGGCGGCTCGAAAATAGCTTTCGGTGTGACCAATATCATTGCAGGCTGGGAGTTCAGCAAATTTCCTCACCGAGCTAATGCAGTTTTGATTCCCGGAATAATTGCCTATGGCTCCGGTTCATATTTTGCTGTGGGCGATAACATCAGGTTGCGATTGCTCGATGAGATCAGTCGCAAAAGATTGGCAGAGCGCGGTGAGCTTCCTTCTCGGATTCTCGCCGAGAAATTGAAGGTGCTAGATCAAATGGAGACGAACTTGAAGACCTGCTCAGGTCAATGATTAAGCAGGCTAAACCGCTTAATCGTTACCGTTTTCAGCTAATGATGAAATGAAATCTTGAAATCGAATGGTCGCCTTTAATGACGATGTCATTGAGAGTGTCGCCGCCAACACGACATTTAGGTACAGTAACGGGAATTTTTTATTTGATGAAAGATCAAGTAGAAATGCAGAAGCAGTGCTATTTATTTTGTTGTCTTCAATCATAGTGCCTCAGTGATAGCCATAATTTATGCATGTTTATTTTTGATAGAATATCAGTCATTGAATCAGGGGTTGCGGGTTTTATTATGGCAACATCGAAAATGGGTGGGAAAATATGGATTTAAAAATGGTCAGCAAAGTAGATCAGTTGCCACTGCCGGTGCAAGTTGATTTACAAGATTTTCCCATGGCCGATAGCGGCGAGTCGTATCAAATGGGCTGTGTGAGCGGCCATGAACCTTTGCCTCTTTCTCGACTTATCTTTGGGGCCGTCGCCGATGACGAATGTTATGTCCACTTCGAAAGCGGTGGTTTCGCACACCTTTATTCTGCGCGCCACTATAAGTTAAACGGCAATAAAGCTGAGTTGGTAGAAAGTAGTTATGTGCCTGAGAAATGCGACAGCGTCGAGCAGTTGAAGCAGATGCTGGTCGACGTGGCTGATTAATCCAGGGCCTCTGTTCTTAAAAGGTCGCAATCTCGCCCGAAAAATGCCAAATTCCTACCATTAGAATGCTTTCACTGACCGCCAGTGCAGCAATTTTACCGAAGGAAAAGAAATGGCAAAGACTGAGTCGGCTGAAAGCGGAAAACAAAGTTCGGGCGCGGCTAAACTTGTCGCCGACGGTATCTCGGGCCATGCCACTGCAACTGATTCGACTGTGCTGGCTGATACGACTGTTGGTCGCATTGTGAATCGGTCCATTGCTATCTCTTCTATTATCATCCAAATCTATTTTTCGATACGGACGGTAGAAAACCGCGCCACCGACCGCGGTGCCAAATGCTCTTTGCCCATGGCCAAAAGCAACCCGTGAATAATACTCCACGGGTGCGGCGGGCATCCGGGAATATAAACGTTGACCGGCAAAAGCTCTTCGATACCGTTGGCGTCGGCGTAACCGCCCCGGTGCACCCCGCCTGAAATAGCGCAGGTACCAAGAGCAATGACAATGCGCGGGCTAGCCATAGCCCCATAGCAACTTGAAAGCGCTGCTTGCATGCCTTTTGAAATCGGTCCGGTGACAATTAAAGCGTCGGCAAATCGTGGCGATGCCACGATCTGTACACCGAATCTTTCCATATCAAAAATAGGATTACCCGCTGCGCCAAGCTCCATATCGCAGGCTGAGCATCCGGTTGCCACAACTCTTGCCGCTACAGAGCGACTGAACCACTTTGCTTTTTCTAAAGAGTCAGGGGCTGACACCATTACTGATGTGGCATCTTGCGCAATGTTACCCGGAGGCGCGCTGGCAGTAGTCAACACCAGATCTTCGCGACGGCTGACAGCTACTCTGGTGCTGGGATTATTAGCAATGGTGCCTGTTGGGCAAGCGTCAACGCAATAGCCGCAGCCGATACAGAGGCCGAGATCAAGCTTGATGTGGCCGGTTTCTTCAATTTTGAAAACCGAAATGGCATCTGTAGGACAAACGTCCACGCAAGCTGTGCAACCTGTGCTGCAAGGTATGTCTGTGAGCTTCGGCAGTCCGCGCACCCCTTCGGCCAAGTCCGGACAGATATTTCTGTTGGTGGCGATGCCCTGATTGAGAAGATAAGAGATTAGTTTCAACATAGTTAGAGATCATTGCCGCTGTAGGAAAGGGCCATACTTTTATTGCAGAGGGGAAAATCAGCGATGAGATTTTCGCGAATGGCTATTGAAATAGCAGTCCAGTTTTCGAAGCTCGGGTCTTTAATTGAATAACGGCATATTTTTCCGGCTTCGTCGGTAAAAATAAGGTGAATCAGCTCACCACGCGTGGCTTCGACAATGCCTAAACCAGTGGCATTGGCCGGCAAACTGGCCGGCAGAGTTATTTTGTCTTCCCCATGAGGACAACCGTCCAGCAGTTTTTCGATGGTGTCGAGGGTGGTGGCAATTTCTCCGATGCGTACTCTGGTGCGGGCAAGAATATCGCCACCCAATTCTGTGGTGATTGGTGGCGCCAGCTCGGGAAATTTACCCTGTTCGAAGCATTGTCTGCTATCGTATTCGATTCCACAGGCGCGCGCCAGAATGCCGACCATCCCGAACTCCTGGGCCAGAGAACGGGAGAGCCTGCCGATATCTTTCATTCTTTCGGTGGCCATTTGATTTTCTGAAAGAATCTGAATTACCGGTGCCAGATCTTTGCGCAATCCGATTACTCCCGCTTTAATTTCAGAGAGTTTGCGCTCGCTCACCGGCCGCACGCCGCCAGGAAAAATAAATCCGCGCAAAAACCGCGAGCCTGAAATTAAATCGGCGAGAGCTAGTGCTTTGCCACGAAGACGACCCATGGCACTAGATATGCCAAGCAGACCAATGTCGGTGCCGATGCCGCCCACGTCAATGACGTGCATAGCCAGCCTTTCAATCTCTAAAGCAATGGTGCGCAAATATTGAGCTCGTTCGCTTACTTTTACTTCTAAAATCGATTCGATGGCAATGGCGTGGGCAAATGCGTTAGCACAGGCCGTGTCGCTGGCGGCAGCTTCCGCTACAAAATGGGCCTTCTGCCACGGCACTTCGGTCAAACGCTTTTCTACACCGCGGTGCACCCAGCCAAGTCTGATTTCTAAATTGACGATGGTCTCGCCAAAGCAACTGAAGCGGAAGTGACCGGGCTCAATGACACCGGCGTGAATTGGCCCTACAGGCAGCTCATATACGCCTTCGCCTTTGACTTCAAAAAATTCATAGCGGCGCGGTAAGACGTTTTGAAAATTTGCAGGCAAGGCAATTTTGCGCAGAGGGAAAAAATCACCTTCATATTGATCGTGCAAAAGCAGGTGCTTAAAGCGCGGATGACCGTCGGCAACGATACCGAAAAAGTCAAAGAGGGCGCGCTCGAACCAGTGAAATTGCGCCAGCTGAGGAGTGAAAGAGCGGTAGCTGTTGTTTTCTAACGGGCTTACAAGAAGCCCTGCTGTGCCATCTTTAGGATTAAGCAAAAGAGTTGCCAGCTGACCGCCGTCAATTGATGTGAGCAGGCCCAGGCGGTTTTCTGAATTTTTACCCAGGGTATGGGGCAGCTTTTCGTGCAGCTCGGACAGGGACATTTCAATGCGCTCTATCTTCATCTGATTACGCTCCATGAGCCAGACCAAACTTCGGTGTTGAGGCCAACTCCAAGGACCAGCGTGCCCAGCACAAGAATGGCCGGAATAATTGACGCTCTGGCCGGTTGAAAGCTCTTGAACCCTTGTTTGCCGCTGCCGAAAATAACTTTGCCCACGTGAGCAAGAATGGCCACGAAGCTGATGGCAATTGCTGCAGTCATAATCAAAGCCAGTATCCAGCGGCCGTCCGACATGCTTAAGCTGAGCATCGACATCTCGGCGACGAAGGCACCAAAAGGTGGTGCGCCGGTGACGGCAAATGCTGCCAGTGCCAGTAAACCAGCCCAGATTGGGCAATCTTCAATGACACCATGCATTTTGTTGAGCTTTTTAGTACCAGATGCCTGAATGATATTGCCTGTTAACAAAAACAAAGCTACTTTTGCCAGGCTGTGATTAAGGGCCTGGAGGAAAAATAGAGGGCCAGAGCCAAGACCAATGGCAAAGACCATCAGTCCTACGTTTTCAACGCTCGAATAAGCCCATAGCCTTTTGAAATTATGCTGGCGCAGCAACAGTAAACTGGCGGCCACAACAGTGACGGTGCCAAGAACCGCTACCAGCTGGTGAACGTGCGAGTGCGGTTGGGCGGCGTTGATTATGCTTGCCACTTTCCAGATGCCAAAAAGAGCGCAGTTTAACAGTGCTCCTGAGAGCATGGCTGAGGCCGGTGCCGGAGACTCTGCGTGAGCGTCCGGCAGCCAGGTGTGCAGAGGGAAGATACCGGCTTTGGTGCCATAACCAATTAAACAGAAAATAAAACCAAGGCGCAAAAGTGGAAAATTCAATAATTGAGCGTGAGTAATCAGCTCTGAAATATTGAGCGTCGGTTCCATGGGAGTGCCGCGCTGACTGGCGGCGAAGATAAAGACTGTACCCAATAAAGCAAAGGCAATGCCGACGGAGCAAACAATCAAATATTTCCAGGTAGCTTCAAGGGCAAATTTATTGCGTTCAAAATAAACCAGAGGGGCTGATGAAAGAGTGGTAGCTTCAATGGCGATCCACAAGTAACCAAGGTTGTCGCAGAGAAAAACCGTAGTCATGGCCAGCAAGAAAAGATTGACCGAGGCATAAAACAGTCGCAGTGAGCGGTCGGCATAAGCGTCGCCGGCAGCTTCGGCTGCAGCAAAGAAATAGTCTGCATGGGTGACGCAGCAAGAGACCACAAATGTGGTCAGTAAAATAAAATAGGTACCCATTTTATCGATGGCAAGGCCACTGGCGAATTGCATGCGCTCCGTTCCCTGGAGGCAGGGATGAAGCACAAAAGCAACGATAGCCAACTGCCACCAGGTAACGATGGGCACAAGTTTACGTGTCAATTTTACTTCCAGAAATAAACTGATCAGGGCCAGGGCCGCCGGCAAAATCATCAGATAGAGCAGTTCGTTCATTGCCTCAGTCCTTCAGCTCTGTAAGCTGGCTGACATCAATATGCTCAAAGCTTTTTTTAATGTTAAAGAGCAGCAAGCCTGCCACCATTACCGCCACCAGTACTTCCAGAAGTAAACCCATTTCTACCATTAGCGGCATGCCGTGAGTTTGAGTGACGGCAAACAAATAAATGCCGTTTTCAATTACCAGAAAACCGACGATCTGGCTAATGGCAGCCCGTCTTGTGAGCATGAGCAAAACCCCTGAAAATAAAATCGACATGGCTGCTGTTGACCCGATACGCGAATCAGGGTCGCCAATCAGACCCGGAATTTGCAGGCTGATTACGTACGATAGGCCAAGCAGCAGCGCACCCAGGTGCATTGAAAGTGGAGCAGCGATGAAAGCACCACTGTCGGTGCCGATGCCGATTTTTTTGATTACAGTATTGAGAAAGTAAGGAATTACCCAGGCTTTGATGGCGAAAACCGCCGCGGCTACTAAATATAAATGCGAGTCATGAGTGATGTTGGCTATCCAGGCGGTGACCGCCGCAATAGCTGTGGTGTGCAAGCTATAAAAAGAGAGATTGGTGCGCAGATGCGTAGTGCCAAGAATGAGAATGCCGAAAATGGCAGCTAACATTGCCAGTGCTTCAAACGTGTCGAGAACCATTATCCTTATTCAAACCTCAATTTAAATTTTTGCCCAGGGCAATGAAGACGCAAAATATGCTCATGGCCACCGAATAGGCAATGAACTCGGGCAGCTTGGTCCAGCGCAATTTAACTGCCACGCTTTCAATTACAGCAATGCTCACAGCCATGAGCAGAATGCAAGCAATTGACGCGCCGGCGCGAATTAATTCGGTGCTGTGCCAGAAATAAGGGACGGCATGGAGCAAACACTGACTGGATATACCAAGTAAAATCAAAATTTTGAGAAAGTGTGAATATTCGACTAAGGCCAGATTGGCTGCAGAATTTTCAAGAATCATGGCTTCGTGCACCATGGTTAGTTCCAGGTGGGTGGTAGGGTCGTCGGCGGGCATACGCGACAATTCCACCAGGCTGGCGAGAAAGAGGCCACAGCCGGCGAGAAACCAGAGGCCAGGTTGATTTAAAAGCTCCATGTTTTTAAAGGAAAAAACAAAGGCCAGATCACTTGATTGACTGACACTACCAAGAGAAGCTAGACAAAGAATTACCGATGGCTCTACCAGTAGTGCCAGGGTAACTTCACGGCTGGCACCAAAGCCACCAAAAGCAGAACCGGCATCAAGAGCCGAAAGCACTGTGAAGAATCTGGTCAGAGCCAATAGATAAATGACGAGAAAAAGATCGCTGGCCAGGTCAAAGGGTCTGAACGATGTCCACGGCGCTAGAAAGGCGAGAATAATCAACATCGATAAATTTACGGCGGCAGTGCTGCGAAAGATCCAGCTTGTATGTTTGCTGATGGTTTCGCTCTTACTGAGCAGCTTGAGCAAGTCGTAATATGGTTGCAGTACAGGCGCGCCGATGCGGTTTTGAAAACGTGCTTTGGTTTTGCGAATGACACCGACAATCAGCGGCGGCAAAAGCAAAAATGTGGCGGTGAAGCCCAGAGTTTCCAGCACAGCGTGCAGATTAAGCGTCATATGTTGGTATCAAGGAAGACCAGAAGAATCATGGTCAAAAATACGTAAAGCAAGTGGATATGAATGCTGCCGGTTTGCAGACGCACAAGCGAGCTTGAGAGCCAGTCGAAAGCGTTTATCAGGGGTTGATAAATTTTGGTTTCCAGAATTGGTGTCATAAAAGTCTCTACTTTGACAATCTCGGGGAAGTGTCGCCTGTCTTTTCCTGAAATTTCGGTGCTGACTTTCATCTGCAAAACTTGTGAAAAAATGCGCCCGATCGGATGGGAAAAACTCGAACCGGTTTCTTCGGCGCGGGTAGAAAGAGGGCCGAAGCCGCAGTCCCAGGTGATGTAACTTTTGGCTGTGGCCGACCTGCCGCCCAGGACAAAAATATAGATGCTTGATACGAGAAGCGCGCCAACAAGAGTGAGCTGCCCCAACGGCATGGGGAAGAGACTCGAGCCTACCAGGGCCGGATTATTCGTCAGCTGTTGAAGGGCCGGCGTCAGGCCGTCAAGTGCGATAGGTACAGAAGTACCCACCATGACGCAAGCGACGGTAAGCAAAAGTTGGGCCAGAATCAAACCGTCAGGATTGCCCGAAGGTGATTCTTTAGCTTTGGCTGCTGCTTCTGAGCGCGGCCGGCCTAGAAAAGCGATACCGACGGCCTTAGTAAAGCAAGCCAGAGAAAGTGCGCCCACGAAGGCCAGAATGCCAACCATAGCCAGCGCAATTGCCCGTTCCATAATGGGCACATGGGCAAATGATAGATGGAAGAATGTCTGGTAAAGCAACCACTTGCTGGCAAAACAATTCATGGGCGGCATGGCGCAAATTGAAAGGGAGCCGACAAAAAAGCAGAGCATTGTCCATGGCAAATTCTTGGAGAGGCCGCCTAAGGCTGACATTTCTCTTGTGTGGGCCGCTCTTTCTACCGAGGAGGCTCCTAAGAACAACAATGCTTTAACCAAACCGTGATTGAGCGAATGGAAGAGGGCGCCGGCTGTGGCCAGAGCGGCGACATCGGCAAGACCGTGACTGTGGGCCAAGATGGCGACACCAATGGCGGTGAGAATAATTCCCATATTCTCCACAGAAGAATAGGCCAGAAGCTTTTTCAAATCTCTTTCCATCAGGGCGAAAAGCACTCCCCATACGGCTGAGACTGTACCGAGAGCCAGGGCGACGTAGGCAATAATCATGTGACTGCATGAGCCCGCAAGAAGCAATCGCATCAGTAAATAAATTGCCAGGTTGCTAACCAGCCCACTAAACAAGGCCGAAGTCGGTGCCGGCGGTTCAGGATAAGCCAGTGGCAGCCAGACGTGCATGGGCCAGATGCCGGCTTTGGTGCAGACTCCGGCTAAGAGTAAAACTGCGGCGCAAAGACTTTCGGGAGTATCGAAATGCCAGGCGGCCAGCGACCAGCTGCCTGTGTTTTGATGCATGAACAAAAAGGCGGCGGTGATAAAAGCGGTCGAGATGCGCGTGGCGGTGAGGTAAGCAAAAGCCGCTCTTTGAGCGCGATGGCGTATGTGATCAGCTGCCACCAAGGCGGCTGAAGAAAGGGACATTATTTCCCAGAAGACTAGAAAAGCAACAGCATTGGCGGCCAGTAAAACTTGCAGCAGGCCAATCATAAATATGAATGTCAGCTTCCAGTAATGACCTTTTTTGCCCTGCTCTTTGAAGGCGGCCAGGTGGCTCGGGCTTGCCACGGCGGCAGCTGCCCCAAGCAATCCTAATAAGGCGATAAAAGGAACGCTGAGGGGATCTACGCGAGCATCGGCCTGGGCCAGACCAAAAGAAAGAAACTGTAACTGATTGTATTCAACAGGATGGTTCCACGAAATTGCCGCGCCGGAAAGTGCCATCAAGCAACCTACCAGCAGCACTGCTGCTAAAAGGATGTCTTTGACCCGCTCCCTCCCCAGTGCCGTAAGGCCAATGCCTGCCAGCCATAAGGCGCTGGCGGCGGTGAATAGATGAGCGGCTGATATTTGAGTTAGGTCGTTAAACATTTACGCTTTCGTGGGTTGCAGCTATTACGCTAACAGCGAAATGTGATCGAAGTGTGATGACCCCGACCACAAGCTGTGGGAATTATTGCTTTTGCTTCAAGAATTGATCACATCCTCATCACTTTTGCCTGTTATCGTTCAAATCAAGCAGCCATCAGGTGCGCAGTTCGGAGTCCTTTTAAATGTCATCAGAATCAATTTCGACAGCCCCTGTTCCTTTCGATAGATTGGCCGGTCTGAAGCAAAACTGGAAATCTGACATAGTCTCCGGTTTCATTCTTTTCTTGATAGCCCTGCCGCTATCGCTGGGTATTGCTATGGCATCGGGTATGCCGCCTATGGCCGGCATCATCGCCGCTATGGTGGGCGGCCTTCTGGTGTCGCAAATCAGTGGTTCTTACGTCACTATCAACGGCCCGGCCGCCGGCCTGATTGTGGTTATCGTCTCTTCGGTAGAAAGGCTTGGTGGCGGTTCGCAAGGCTATCACGCTACTCTGGCCGCCATTGTCATTTCAGGCGTTTTGCTTTTTATCATGGGCTTATTCAAGGCCGGTGAGCTGGGCAAATTCTTCCCCGCTTCGGTTGTGCACGGCATGCTGGCATCAATCGGCATCGTCATTATGCTCAAACAATTCCCAATCATGCTGGGCACGGCACCCCTATCGAAAGAGCCCATTCAATTATTTTTGAAGATGGGTGAAACAGTCACTCATGCCAATCCCGAAATTGCCGCCATAGGCGTTTTGAGCATGCTCATTTTGGTCAGCCTGACCTTTGTCAAAGGTGGCATCCTGCGCAAAATTCCCGCACCTATTATTGTGGTGCTGTCTGCTTGTGCTCTGGGAATTTTCTTCCACATTACCACCAAGCATTCCTACGCTTTTTGCGGTCAGAGCTTTGACATTAATCCGGCTAAGTGTCTGGTGCAAGTGCCTACTAATATGGTTAGCGCTTTTACTTTTCCTGATTTTTCCGCTGTTAAGTTGAATGGTTTCTGGCTCTCGGTGCTCTCCATCACTCTTGTACAGGGCATCGAAACCGTGCTCAGTTGTGCTGCGGTAGATAAATTAGATCCATACAAACGTCATGCCAACTTGAGTAAAGATCTTTCAGCGGTTGGTCTGGGTAGCGCCATTTCGGGCATGCTCGGTGGCTTGCCAATGATTGCCGAAATCGTCAGAAGTACAGCCAATGTGGCTAATGGGGCTAAAACCCGCTGGTCAAATTTCTTGCACGGTCTTTTTATTTTCAGTTTCGTGCTTTTAGCCGCATCACTAATTAATGCCATTCCCCTGGCTTCTCTTGCTGCACTGCTGGTTTTCACCGGATATCGCCTGGCCTCACCGCGTGTCTTCAAAGAAACACACTCTATTGGCTGGGAACAGACTTTGCTTTTCGTCACCACCATTGTTGTCACTCTCGCCAGCGATTTGTTGATTGGTGTGGCAGCCGGTGTGGCTGTGAAATTCTTGTTGCATATATTGCGTGGAGTACGCATCAATCAGCTCTTCAAGGCCAATGTGGAAGTGCTTGACGATGGAGCTGACACTGTAATCGTCAAAGTTGCCGATGCCGCTATTTTTTCAAATTACCTTTCCATCAAAAAATATCTGACCGGAATTGCTCCTGACAAGAAAGTGATTTTCGATCTCAGTAAGGCTACTTTTATAGACCATACGGTAATGGAGCACTTGCACGATTTTGCCCAGGATCAAGTAAGTGGTGGCGGCTCTGTGTCCTTTACCGGCATGGAATTGCATCAATGCGTTTCACCGCATCCGACTTCATGCCGCAAACAGGCGACGGCCGCGCGCTAAGTGGCGTATTATTGAACTATGGCAAAGATTCTGATTGTTGAAGACGAGACCGATCTGGCCGAGCTTGTAAAGAACTGGCTGGTAAAAGATCATCATCTTGTTGAATTAGCCGATGACGGGCTAGAGGCTCTAATTCGCATGGAGACTAACAACTACGACGTTGTTATTCTCGATATCATGCTGCCGTCATTGAACGGTATGGAAATTTGCAAACGTTATCGCAAAGCCGGCGGTTCGGCTGGAATTATTATTGTCACTGCCAAAGGCCATGTGGACGACAAAGAGACCGGACTGGATTCTGGGGCCGATGATTATATGACCAAGCCATTTCTTCTGAAAGAGCTGGCAGCCAGGGTGCGGGCGGTGTTGCGGCGTAACCACGGCCAGGCGCAAGATGTAATGCGTTTTCGCGATCTTGAAATTGATGTGCACGAATTCAAGGTTTTAAAGGGTGGCCACGAAGTGCATTTGTTGCCCAAAGAATTTCGCTTGCTCGAATTTTTCTTGCGCCATCCCCATCAAGTTTTTTCAGCTGAAGATATATTATCGAGCGTCTGGGAATCTGATACTGAAGCATTGCTTGATACCGTGCGCGGCCATATTACCAGGGTAAGAAAAAAGCTCGATACAGCGGGCACCGCCTCTATCATTGCCACTGTATATGGTGTGGGCTACAAGCTGGGTGAAAACTAAGTGAAGCGTGATCTGCGCCGTCGCCTCACCATCGAATTTGTCATGCTTTTTGTTCTGCTTTATTTTGCCGGCGGTGCAGTGGCTATGTTTATGTTCGCCACCCAGCTGGATAGATCTATTGATAGCGAGTTGCAGGGCCTGGCAGCTGAAGTAATGCCGGCGGTGGATAACACCCAGGCCGGGCCGTCTTTAAAAAGATGGGGAGCACGAGCCCAGTTGAGGCATGAAGAAATGCCTTTCAGCATCCAACTTTTCAACTCTCAACGCCAGCTGCTCGAAGAGTTCGGCCCCGTGGGTCACCGGGTATTAAGTTCAGGATTCGTCCATGCTGATGGTGATGGAGACGGGCCGAATCCGGCCAGTCTGGATGATGCCAACTTGCGCTCTTACTTTGTTGAAATTCATGATGACACCAAATTAAGTGGCTACTTGCAGGTGCAAGTGTCAGTCAGACAACGAGACGACGCCCTCAAACAAATTGTTTTGACCATGGTTTCGCTTTCGCCTTTTCTGGCACTGGCTGTGGCGATATGTGGTTCATGGTTTGCCGGCAAAGCAGTCAAACCGGTAGAAGAAACAATGGAACTACTGCGTCAATTTGTGGCTGACGCCGCCCACGAAATCAATACACCAATCACAGTAATTGAAGCATCAGTGCAAACCCTCGAAGCAACCTTCGACGACACTCAAGTGGACGGCAATGTGCTCGCTATCATAAACCGCGCCAGCGGACGCATGAAAGCACTGGGGCAAAGTCTGGTGGTGTTGTCGCGTATGGAGTCACCGGATTATCCACCCCCCATCGATCATATCGAGCTAGAGAGCCTTGCTGCGCCGGTGCTGGCCGAATGCGAGCAATTGGCCATACCTAAAGATATCAAGCTCAGCTCGCAGGCTATTCCCCAGGTTACCGTGCTGGGCAATAGTGAATCGCTTGAGCGCATGCTATTAAACTTGATTGCCAACGCCATACGTTATACAGACGAAGGTGGAGTGGTGGAAGTGAAATACCAAGTGACAACTGATTGGCTGACAATTAGTGTAGAAGATAGTGGCATCGGTATTCCGGCCGAAAGTTTGCCCCATATTTTTCAACGTTTTTATCGTGTAGATAAATCGCGCTCGCGCAATATTGGTGGCTTTGGTCTTGGTCTGGCCATCGTCAAAGCGGTTGTGGACAGACACAGTGGCGAAATTAAGGTCAGAAGTGAAGTGGGCAAAGGTAGTTGCTTCAGCGTCACTCTCAAGCGCGTGAACTGAAAAGACTTTTTTATTTAACTAAAGAAAGTGCAACTTGTTTGGCGCACGGTCGTCGTCTTTCGAGTTCTTGATAAAAATAGAAGGATGGCTATGAACCAATACAAATTTTTCCAGCAGGTGGCCGCAGCAGCTGCCGCCCTGGTGATGTCGCAAACGCTTATGGCATGCGGCTCCAGTACTAGTAATACTTCCAATCTGCCGCCCATTGATGAGTCGGCTCGGACGACTAACTCTACGTTTAATCGCAGCAATACGGCAGCTCGGCCGGGTATGTCAAACGGTCAAAAAGTGGCGATGTTAGCTGGGGCAGCCGCTCTTTATTATATGTATAAAAAGAATCAACAGGCGCATGTCGGTGGTAGCAGCGCCGAGCCTCAATATTATCTATCGAAGAATGGCCGCGTGTATTATCGCGAAGCGGGTGGTCGAGTGCACTGGGTAACGGCTCCTAAAGAACCCATTGCCGTACCGCTCAGCGAAGCTCAACAGTATTCACAGTTCGAAGGTTACGACGGTCGTACAACCGGTCGCGATCTACTTGGTTTAGGTGCTGACTAACTAGTTTTTTTTCTGGAGGTTCTATGAGTTTATTGTCTTTATTGGATCAAATCAAAAATGCCATCTATCAAGATCCCACTACTCCTCATAAACCGGGTCATGATCCCGGCGGATTGATTGGTGGCATCGAGAGCCTTTTTGGTAAATATGGTGATCAAAATGGTGACCCTGGTGATCAAGGGGGCCAGTTCGGCGATGTGCGCCCTGCCAGCAGAGACCCGCTGGGAGACCCCGGCGTAAGTGATCGAGGCGGCAGAAATGGGAATGTACGTCCGGCCAGCGAAGATCCGCTTGGTGATCCCGGTTAAAAGGGCTGCTTGATCAGTTCGTTGGCTCGAGCCAGATCTTTGGCAGCTGATGCTTTTTGATTGAGCAATGTATAAACTTCTGCGCGTTCTTTGTAGAGTTTAGCGGATGGCTCAAGCTCTACCGCTTTGCTGAAATCTTTAACAGCGGCCGTCAGGTCTTTGTTTTTGACTTCAGCGCGAGCGCGCATGGTCAGTGCTTCTTCGTCAAGTGGATTTTTCTTGATCAATTTAGTCAGCTCGTCAATGGCGGTTTGATGTTTACCAGCCATTTGCAGGCAGTTGGCGAGCTGGTAGACCGTCTGGTCTTGATTGCGTAATAAAAGTGATTGCCGCAATACCCTGGACGCTTCGTCGTAGCGTTTGAGTGTGCTTAAAAGGCTGGCTTTAGTATTGAGATTATAAAAATTGCGATGGGTGCCGAAAGCCATGAAGCCATTGAAGTCTGCCAGTGCTGCTTCGTGTTGACCAAGATTGCTGCGGGCAATGGCACTCTGTCTCAAGGTCGATCGGTCAGGATATTTAGCATGAAGCGCTTTGTCGGAAAATTTCAAAACCCCCTGATAATCACCCAGAGCCAGTAAGTGTTCGGCCATGAGGCGATAGGCTTCGCCGTCTTCAGGCCTGATTTTCATGGCCAGCTTTAGGCACTCTTCAATCTCTTTATTGGCTTTTGGATCTTGTTCTGGATCATCGAGATAAGTGCTGACCAGAATGCAATACATTTCGGCAGTGGTATCGGGTTTGTGGCAAAGTGGTGCAATCAAACGCCTGGCATCCTCATTGTGGCCGTCATAGATAAGTTGCCTGGCCAGCTTGATGCGCTGCTTGATACTGTAATCGTCATCGTATTTACCTGCCAGAGCAGGCTCAAAGCGCACGTGAATAAAGAGCGCCAGGGCCAGAAGACTTTTTAAAATCAAACGCAATATCAGTACCTTCAGATCTATGGGTGGCCAATACCTGAGATGCCTGAACCTCTTTATTATACGGTGAATAGTCAGGTGCAGCGGTAACTTTCCTTTGCCTCGCTTTGCCGTCAATGCGAGTGATTCGCATTGACGGCGAAATCATGAACATAGTGCCGCAGTTCACCTGCCGCGGTAGCACTGCTCTGTATCGTTCATTTAATCAGGCCGCTCGTGACGTCACTAGTGGTGGCAGAACAGATGCCCGCAAAGCCATCGTTTTATTCACCGACGGCATGGATACCGTTGACCGCTCCCCTGCTGTTTGCCAGAGCGCAGCTGCCCAGGCCCGTGCCAGGGGTGTGCGCCTCTTCTGTGTTGGCCTGAGCATGGACCTTCCACCGAGCCTGAGCAAAGATCGAATTTGCAAGCACTGGCCAACATGGTGGCAACGGCAGCAAGTTTATGTAGTTAACGATCCATCGCGTTTAAAAGGAGCCTTTTCTAGTATCGCTCGCGACCTCGCCTTTGACCCGTCGGCAAATCCATAAAAATAGGTTGCATGCTTTAGTCTAGAATGTGATTATTGTGAGAGTGAAAAGTAAATATCAGCTATTGCCTCTTTTTCTCTGGGCTTCGCTCTGTGTCAGTACCACTGGCGTGCGGGCCGAGACTGACTTTTTTAAGGAGGGCGTGGCCCTCTACAAGCAGCAAGAGTACATGAAAGCGTTTAAGAGCTTTGTTCAAGCGCTGCAACTACATCCTGAAAATGCCGAAGCTGCTTACTATATCGCTGTAAGCGTGCACCAGATGGGCCACCTGGACAAAGCCAAAGAACAATATCAATTTGTCATCGACCACTATAGAGGCAGCGGTGCTGCGCAACAGGCCGCTACGAATTTGCGCCAGATGGCCGCAGCAAGAAGCGCAGAGTCAGCCGCCTTGCCCCGCGAGACCTGGGTCAAGTACGAACAGCGAGGCCATACCATGTTTGTGGAGGGCTCTGTTAACAACAAGCCCATGACCTTTATTTTCGACACCGGCGCAGAGCGATGTTTGCTCACCACCACCCAGCTCAAACAACTGGGGCTGCCCATGCCTGCCGGCTCACCCACAGGTTCTGGTGGCGGAGTGGGGCAGACTAATCCGATACCAATCTGGAACATGAATATCAATTTGAAAATCGGCCGTCTGGAACGCCGTAATTTCCCTGTGATGATAAGCAACGTGCCCATGGAACAGCCTTTGTTGGGTCAAGAATTTTTTCGTGATTTTGAATACAGTATAGATTCGGCTGCCAAAGCAATCACTTTTAAATATCGCAGCCTTGAGGCACCAAATCTGGTGCATAAGTTGGCACCGGCGCTAACTGTAAATGCTTCAGGCCATTACATTTTTTCTGTGCCTTTTCAAAAAGATGGGGACTCATTAATAGTTACCCCACTGGTTAACGGCAAAGCCACCCCCATGGTCTTCGATACCGGGGCTTCACTCTGTCTATTTTCACAAGAAGAGGCGCGCAAAGCGTCCATCGCCATTGACGGGCGGCGTCCGCCTTTTTCTATCTCAGGCATTGCCGGTAAAGCAACGGCAAGCGTGGGTATCGTCAATAATTTCAAGCTGGGGCCGATTGAAAGACAAGGTTTTGCTGTTGGAGTAAGCGACAGCGCCACAGTACACAAACCGCTTTTGGGCCAAGACTTTGTCGGTGACTGGCAATACACTATTGACAATCAGCAGCAAGTGATTCGCTTCAGCAAATCTCCCAATTAGCCGTCTACTTGAAAGTCGCGTTTCCCTTCAATTAAAATTTGCCTGAAAAAGTCAGTCAGTCTTTTAATTTCTTGCTCAGAATCGAGATTGTGACCGGCTCCTTTTACAGTTATTAGTTTTGCCGGTACGCCGGCGGCTTTGAGTTTTTCAATGAATTCTTCGCTCTGAGAAAATGGCACCAGATCGTCAATGTCACCATGAACGATCATAATAGGCGGATCGCCTTTGCTCACATAGGTGATTGGACTGGCTTGCACGGCCAGATCTTTTTTGTCGCTGGCCAGACCGCCCAGTAACTTGGCCACCGGCCCTGATGGCGTCTCATAGTCGATTTTTGTGCGTGAGCCCGCTTGCCTGGCCACCGAAACTAAGTCGGTGGGGCCACACCAGTCACAAACCGCTTGCACGGCGCTGCTATCAGGTACAAAGGAAGGTGTGTCGCTGCTGCTCATGGTGCCCAGCAAAGCGGCCAGGTGACCGCCGGCAGAAACTCCCCAGACACCGATTTTATTGGGGTCAAGACCATACTCAGCGGCGTGGGCGCGCAAATAGCGAATGGCATTTTTGCAATCTACAATTTGAGCGGGGTAAGCAGCTTCCTGGCTTAGGCGATAGTTGATGCTGGCCGTAGCAAAACCTGCGTGGGCCAATAGCATGGCCAGATCTTTGGCTTCACTTTTGTCGCCCTGCAACCAGGCACCACCATGAATGAAGACAATGAGAGGCTGGCTGCCGGCAGCCGGCTTCGTGGGAATATAAAGGTCAAGCATTTGGCTCTGGTTCAGGTTTTTGCTATCTTTGTCATTATCATCTTTGCTATAGGCTAAATCGCGAATAACGCGCACGCTGCCCGGACCTTTGTCGTCATGGGCTTTAGTGACGAAAGGGATGGCAATGATAAACAGCAGCGAAAGGGTGATCAGTACGGTTCTTCTTCGCATCGATGTTGCTATTCCTGAAATACGACAAATTTTTAACCGCTATAATTTTCCAGCTCGATGAGCAACTCTCTCATGGTCTGGTGCCGATCTTGCGGATGTTTTTTCAAAGCTTTCATGATGGTGCGACTGAGTTTGTGGGGCACTTTTACACCGGGACACGACTCTGCCAGATCTGGCGGAATGTCGGTTATGTGTTTGCTCATGGTATCACTGGCGGTATTGCCTAAGATCGGCAATTGTCCTGATATGGTGTTGTACATCAGTACTCCCAGGCAATAAATGTCTGAGCGTGAATCTAGTTTGCCGTCTAGAATTTGCTCAGGGCTCATATAGGCCGGGGTGCCGAGCACTTCGCCGTCCATCGTCAGCTTCTTTGACATTTTGGCCGGTTCATTGACATATTTGGCGATGCCGAAATCTACCAGTTTGACAAACTCCGGATTCCAGGCAGTGCGCATGAGGACTACGTTTTCAGGCTTGATGTCGCGATGCAAAATGCCTTTTGAGTGAGCGTGCTCAAGAGCCGAGGCCATTTGCGTAAATATTTGCACCGCGCGCTCCACCGGCAATTTGCCGTGTCTTTGCAGTACGTCTTTGAGATTGACGCCTTCAACATAATCCATTACCAGAAAAGGCGTCTGGTTTTGCGAAATGCCAAAGTCGTAAACCACCACGATATTAGGGTGGCTCATAGAGCTGGCTGCCTGAGCTTCTCTTTGAAACCGCAAAAAATTGGTTTCGTCTTTTTCTACTTCACCAAATAAAACTTTTACCGCCACCGTCTTCTCCATCACCAGATGTCTGGCCATGTAGACTACGCCGAGTGCTCCGCGTCCTACCTCGCTGATGATTTCGTAGCGGTCTGCCAGTATTGCGCCGACCAGAGAGGTATTTGGCAAATTGTCCTCCGCGTATGGTCAGGCAAGGGTTAAGATACTTCTGTGAAGTCACTCGCAATAGATGCGTACCCCTAAATATAAACCCTCTAGAGGATAAGTTAAATATGAACTTACCAAATCGGCCCGGTGCTGACGATAATGATCCGACAGGCGGCCCGCCTGTTGTCAATCTGGGCAAGACATCGGTATTTAACAATCCGGTAGATTGCAATGTCGCTAATGCTATCGCCTACCTGCCTTTTGGGCTGATCACCGTAGTCGCCGCGCTGATTTTGCTCAATTCACCTTCTGAGAATCATACCTTCAATCGCTACCATGCCATGCAGAGCCTGGTTTTTTCCGGGGCCACCATGGTTTTGATGTTAGCTGTCAGCGTTGTAATGGGCATTGTAGGCGCTATTCCGGTGATTGGTTTGTTGATTGCCCCTCTGGCTTTACTGCTTCATTTTCTTATCTGGGCCGCTTATGGCCTGGTTAGCTTGAAGATGATGTATGAGACTTTTTTGGGTCACGATTACAAATTGCCTTACCTGTCTAAGTATGTAGACCAGTTTTTGCGTGATGCTCGCTAGAGCTTCTCACAGCACTATTTTATAGCTGTCTGCAAAGCGTTTGAGCGGGTCGCGCGGGCTCGTGTTGGGCGCCATTGTCTCTCCAAGTAGAAGAAACAGGCGATATTCGCCGTTCTGTTCACCGGCAGCCGGTGCCATGTCTTTCGTCAAAAGCGCCAGCCCGCGCCCTTGCGGCTGCATGATTGGGCGCAGATCGCCATCAAAACCAAATTTGGCCGGAGCATAACTTGAAAGGGCAGGTAATGGCCCAGCCTGGCCAGCTACATATTGGCCGTAAAGCAGGGCTCCATCTTTGCCGGCGGTGATGGTAATGATATTTTTGCCGTCAGGGGCAAAAATTATGGCGCTCAGTGGAGCCTGTGCTACTCGCCACTGTCTGATTTTACTTGCAGCAATGCCGCAAGCAGCCGCCGTGTCGGCAATGATTTTGCCTTCAGGCGCCTCTTTGTCAGCTTTAGTATAGCTGGCCAAACTCTGGAGAGCAGGCAATTGAACGCCGTTCAAAGACACTGAACACTTCTCGACGGTGTCGCTGCCATCAACTAAAATCAGGGCCCAGTGTTTTTCTGCACCGCTAGCCTGAAAGCGGTGGGCAAGAGGGCTGTCTATGGTCACTTCTCTGTTGACCGACTGTTTGTCTTTCAGGCGGCAAACCCATTCTTGAGCAGGAGCAAATTGCTCTTTTAATTGTAAAAATGCCAGGCAAATCACAAAAGCCAGAGCAAAAATGCACCAGGCGAATATATTCAAATTTCGCTCACTGTTGACGCCGCCCACCCTTTTCGCTTCAGCCGCTCGGCAGCAGGCCGCCAGCCAGACGCCAAAGGCAATGGCGAGAAGCAAATTGACCGCACTTGTGGCCACGTAAATATTACCGCATGCCTTCACCAGCAGTGGTGCCAGTTCGATCCGATTGATAATCACAAGCACCATGGCCAAAATAAAACTGGCGCTCACTGCTCGCGAATGCCAGGTGTGCTCTAAGTGATCGAGGCCGATGACGGTCAAGATTACAATCCAGGGCATGGCGGTAAAAGCGTAACGTGCTTGTGCTTCCACAAAGACATAACAGAAAGGCTCTGCCACCATAAGTAGTGCCGAAATTTTAATCAGGTCACTGCCGCTCAGATGGGTATTTTTGTTTTGTAGCAGTCTTTCCATCACCAGTAAATAAACGGCTCCCAGCCCAGCGCCCAAGAGCATCATTTGATGAAGGAGCATCTGCGCCGAGAGCGGCAGTCCAAGACTGCTGCAATGAAAATCATTCCAGTGATGTCGCCATAGGCGCTCGGCTTTGCGTGCAAACATAGCAGCGATCGGCAAAAGCTCGTGCCCTGCTAACCCACTCAACTGAACTGGCACATGGGCAGGCGGTGGCAAAATTGCCCAGCCATCGGAGGTAGTGTCGAGCCCTACAGAAAGGTTGCGGCTTAAATCTTGATCGGGCACCAGGGTGCAATGGTTCAATACCGCCTGGGTGAACATCAACCAGGGTGTAAGGGTGATGAAAGCACCGGTAGCAAAACAGGCAAAAAGAGTGAGGCCGCGGCGCAAAGGGCGCAAATTGAGAGCGCTGAGGAAGATCAAAACGAAAACAACCGGTGCCAGCGACGGTTTTAAATGCAGCAATAAAACCATGGTGATTCCGGCAGCCAGAGCGGTAATCAAATCTTTGACGTCTAAATTGCGTTCCTGATGAGCGCGGCCGCGAGGTAAAAGGGCAGATAGAGATAAAACCAGAAAAAGGGTGAGGCAGACAGCCGCTGTTTCAGCGCTTAAATGAGCAGAGGCAATAATCTGGGCCGGATAGAGCCCCCAGGCCAGCCCGCCCAGTAGCGCAATCGGGCGCGAGAAGCCCAGCCGCCGGCAAATTTTGAACACCAGTAGCGCGGCTAAACCGGCCAGTAGTGCCTGGCTTATGGGAAAAATTATGCTGGTGGAACTGTGCAAGAGCTGCCCGATGGTAGCCAGTGAAGCGGTCAGAGACGGTATCACCAGGACTCTTAATTTTCAATGTAAGCCCTTACAAGATTAAGGTCAGGGTTCAAGCTTGCTATTCCACTATATCTAAGAAAGCAGGAAAGCAAAAAAGCCTTAAGTAATTGTCTTTCTCGAACCATGGGGTATATGCTCTAAGAGCGAGCAAAAGAGGTTTTTATAGAGTGGAAAGAATTAAAAAGATCTTCGACAATAAAACCGTCAAAGTCTTGGCCGGCGACCTGACAGCGGGTGATTGGGAATTCAATATGGGTGTGCTCTGGGGTGGTTTTGACCAACTCAATCTGGCAACAGACTTAAAGGCCATTAAAATTGAGACCGAAGAATCAGCCAAAAATATTGCTCAAACTCTTGGCTGGGCTGTTGTCGGTAATATCGTTTTCGGACCACTGGGCCTGATTGCCGGCTTAGCCATGGGCGGCAATCGCAAAAAAGTTTGTGCCATGTGTGAACTGAAAGATGGTCGCAAATTTCTCGCCATCATGGATTCACAAATCTATCAGCAAATGGTTGCCTTAACCATGACTAAAAGCACTTAATTTTGACCAGGCTGTTGGTATCAGATGCGGTATCAGTAGATTTTTTTGCTCCAATCTTAAACTGACGATTAACCGACAATCGGTCTTGAAAACAGCAATCGGCAGTTTGCGGCTGTTAAGCAATGGGCTTTTTTCAGCAACAATAATGAAAGTTAAGAACTGGTCAGCCCGGCATTGGCCCTCGCAAGGGCAGCTACATTGCAAGTGAAGGTGATCTCACCATTCGGGCAATTTATACCCGGCAAATTCTTTTAGAATATGGTTAAGCAAATTTTTGCCATCCTAAGAATTGGAGTCCATTCTGAATACGCCAGCCAATAGCCCAATTTCGCACAAAAATAATTTTGCCCTGGCACGCATTGCTTCTGTAGGCACTGCGGTTCCGACAAGAGTGCTCAGCAACGCCGATCTGGAAAAAATGGTGGAAACCACCGACCAGTGGATTGTTGAGAGAACCGGCATTAAACAACGCTATATCGTTGAAAATGGTGTTACCTGCTCAGACCTGGCTGCAGAAGCGGCGAAGAAGGCACTGGCTAACGCCGGCGTGCCTGCCACTGATGTAGATTTGATTATCGTGGCGACGGTCACTCCCGATATGATGCTGCCCGCCACTGCTTGCCTGGTGCAACACAAAATCGGTGCCACTAAAGCCTGGGGTTTCGATCTTTCCATTGCCTGCTCTGGTTTTCTTTATGCCATGCAAGTGGCCGTGCAGTTTGTAGCTAACGGCGTACATAAAAACGTGATTGTAATCGGCATGGACATCATGTCGTCGATTATTGATTACACCGACAGACAGACCTGCATCATATTCGGTGATGGTGGCGGCGCTGTGCTGATTCAGCCGTCAGATGTGGTTGAAAATGGCTGCTTTATTGATTTTCTGCACGAAGTTGACGGCTCCGGCGGCGATTTCTTATGCCTGCCCGGTGGCGGCAGTCAGATGCCCGCCTCTGAAAAGACAGTGGCCGACAAATTGCACTATGTTAAACAAGACGGTCCTGTAGTTTTCAAATTTGCCTCCAAGCGCATGCCCGAACTTTGTGCCCGACTGCTTGAACGCAACGGTCTGACCGGCGCGGACATTGATCTATTTATTCCTCACCAGGCTAATCTGCGCATTATCAAGGCTGCAGTTGATCGCCTCGGTATGCCTATGGAAAAAGTAATCGTCAATATCGACGAATACGGCAATACCACGGCAGGCACTTTGCCACTGGCCATCGGCACGGCTCTGGGACAGGGTCGCTTGAAAAAGGGCGATCTGGTTTTGTTTGCCGCCATGGGCGCAGGACTGAGTGCCGGCGCCACTTTGATGCGTTGGGGTTTCTAAGCTCTCAAATTTAAATATTGCGGTACCAGCAATTTGTTCTGCGGCATATGTAATGTCTGGGAGTTTGTCTTTTAACCTTCAGTGAGGTTGATTGAATTGCTGCATTCAGTACTCGACCTGAAAAACCTCAAGCAAATGATTAAAGCTGCCGACCTCAGCTTCGATGATCTGCGGCCATTTACCATTGTCGGTTTTAACGGCCTCTACGTACTGCGTAAAACCAAGGCCATGAAAATTAGCCACTGGCTAAGGCTTAACCATTTGCTGGCGAATCTTGGTTATTGCGCGGTCTTTGTGGCGGAATTAGAGCGACTGCAATTTCTCAGCTCAAATCTTGATCTGGCCCAAGAATTTTTTCAGGAGTTTGAGCTCGATCTGGCAGCAAGCGAGCAAGTATTGCACTCGGGCATTTTTGCCGCTGCCCCACCCCCGGCTGCTCCAGCACCTGCTTTCGGTCAAGAGATTTTATTGAGACAGAAGCTCAAACAGGCACTGGAAAATTTGCATTTGCATAGTACGGTGAGCGAACCTACCGGATACGCTACCGCCATGCAATTTCTGGCGGGCGAAAGTTGTGTGCTCACTACCGAAGCCTTTGAACAAGCGGCTCTTAAGCTCGATCAATTAGAAAGCATTGAACTGGTTGACGCTTTAGATAATTTGCGTCAGCGACATAAAGTGCCCACCGTGAGCGATTATGAGCAAGCCGCCAGACAGCTTGACTTGGAAGCCTGGCTGGAAGTGCGTCAGGATCCGGCTATCGAAACTCGCATTGAACAAGACTATGCCGAGGCTGAGCAGGTTGCCGCCACACGCGCGCAAGAATTCGTGGACCAGGTGCAATATTTATTACTAGTACCGGTGGCCACCACTGAAATGGTACCTGGTTTCTTTCATCTGGGCGGGGTCAATGATATGCCCGCCGCTCACGTGCACATGGCTTTTCTGCGCCGCTGGAAGAAAACCAATAAAGCCCGTTTGCTGGGCGTTGGACCGGACGCTCTATATGTTCATTTAGAAAAGCCGGCACTTACAGACGAGAAAGCTCGTCATCTGGCCATTGAACATTTTCGCTATTGCCCCGACAACGTCATGCAGAGCATGGGCACAATTAGTCGCCTGGCTGACGAAATTAAGGGGTGCGATCTCTGGCAATTCTGGTGGGAATAACCTTTTACTTAGCGCCCTTTTACTTAGCGCTTTGGCGCTGCTTTCTGGTAATCCTTCCAGGTGGCTTCGATGGTTTGTTTTAACTCAATGTCGAAAGCTGATGCACGTCTGAGTTTTTGAAAACTGATTTTCAGTTCTTCTGAAATGGCCCGGTTCAAATCATCAACTGCGTGTGATTGTTCCATTGCTTGCTTTTCCTCTGTGCGACGTCGCTTTTTAGAAGAATACAAGCCACCAGGTGAAAATGACGTGAGTATTGTCAGAGAAAAACGCGCAAAAATCTCTGTCGATATCAGTAGCTGAATTTGCCCAGTTTGACCTTGCCGTGGAAAACCCAATAAACAATCACCGTATAGCTAATGACGAAAGGCAAGCCCAAAACGGCTATGAGAAGCATGGTCTTAAGGGTGCCTTTGGAGGCCGCCGAATTATAAATATTGAGGCTCAAGCCCGGGTCGATGCTGCTGACGATAAAGTTGGGGAAAATGGCGATACCGAATAGAGCGGCAAGAGCGGCAATAGTAGCGATTGATGAGAGGAAAGCATAACCGGGCCTTTTAAGAAAAACCGCTCGAGGAATATTACCGATAGCCAGGACGTTGACCATGACCACACTCCAGAGCCAGGGGTAGCGCGTCAGGTTGGCTGTGGCTGACGGTATTTGCGTCAGCGTGAATATCGTGGTCATTATATAGACCATGATAAAAATGCCGTATGTGTGCCACATCCAGTTATGGATGCGCTCTTGCAGCTCACCTTCGGTTTTTAGATAGAGGAAAATCGAGCCGTGCATGGCGCAGGTAGCGATAGCTAGCAGGCCTGTGACTACCGGATAAAGTTCGATAAAACTCATTTTTTCTTTGTGCAATTCGAGCTGGGCGTCGATGGGCAGGCCGAGAAAGAGTTGGCCGACTATATATCCAAACAAAAAGGTAGCGCTGATACTGGATAGAAAGAAACAACCATCCCAGAACTGTCGCCATATAACAGCTTTGTGCTTGCTTCTGAATTCAATAGAAACTGCCCTGAAGATCAAGGCGAAAAGTATGATCATCAAGTTGGTGTAGAAGCTGGAAAATGCCAGAGCATAAACATCGGGAAAAGCGGCAAAAAGCGCGCCGGCAAAAGTCACCAACCAGACTTCGTTGCCGTCCCAGAGCGGACCGATTGAATTGATAATGATGCGCCGCTCTTCGTCTGTTTTGGCCACAGGATGCAAAATGCCCACACCCAGGTCAAAACCATCCAGCACACCGTAACCGGTCAGTAAAATGCCGAGCAAAATGAACCAGGCCAGGTTCATGGAATATTCAGCGGTAAACATCAGGGTTTGGCCTCCTGATTGTTGTCTTCGCCACTCAAATTACTTTTCTCGCCGGCTGCTTTATCTTCTGCCTGTCCTGATTTCGTGTCTGATTTTGATTCCGTTTCAGATCCTGACATAGTTGGTGCAGGGCCGCGCCAGGTTTCGCTCAGAGATGCAGGGCCGCGCTCGAGTAACCTGCCCACCATGGCCCAGAACTGTCGTATGCCTTTTTTACTTTCAGGTGCAATTTTGGCATCGTCTTGGGCCAAGTCTTCCATTAGCGGTGGGCCGGCAATAATGCGGGCATTCATCACCATCACCCAGACAATGAAAAGGAAACTATAAACAATGGCAAACATGATCATGGAGGTCAAAACTTGCTCGCCGGTAACCGAATGCGAGACACCGTCTTTGGTGCGCAAAAGGCCATAAACTACCCATGGTTGTCTGCCTACTTCGGCTGCCACCCAGCCGCTTTCATTAGCGGTATAAGCGCCAAGCACACTGACTACGTAAATCCACATCAGCCACTTCTGCTCAAACAAACGATTGAGCTTAAGTAAGACCAACCCCAGTAAAGATACGCCGATAAAAGCCATACCAAGCATAATCATCAGATGATAGCTTTGAAAAGGAATAAAGACCGGTGGTCGATCTTCGGCTTTGAATTTGTCCAGGCCATTGACCGGTTGAGTAAAATTGTGATGGACGAGAAAACTGAGCATGCCCGGTGCGGATAGGCCGTATTTGACTGTTTTTGATTTGTCGTCAGGCCAGCCGAAAGCATAAAGACAGGTGCCACCAGTGCCGGTTTCATAATGGCCTTCGAAAGCGGCTAATTTTGCCGGCTGATTGACGCTGACGGCTTCAGCTTGAAAATGGCCTGAAACCAGCATAGCGACGCTGCTTATGGCGGCGTAAATCAGAGCAATTTTCACCGTAGTATGAGCAAAGCGCGTATGTTCTTTTTTAATTACATAATAGGCGCCGATACTCAGGGCAAAAAATGCACCAAGAATAAAACAACCGAGCCAGACATGGAGCATGCGGTGCACCATGGAAGGGTTGAAACACATGGCCCAGAAATCGGTGACTTCGGCGCGCCAGAAGCCTGATGCAGACTTGACTATATGATAGCCGGCCGGCGTTTGCTGCCAGGAATTAGCAATGGTGATCCAGATTGAAGAAAATAGCGAACCAGTTGCCACCATGCAGGTGGAAAAGAAATGCATTTTAGGACTGACTCTATCCCAACCAAAAACCAGTACGGCAAGAAAGCCCGATTCGAGAAAGAAAGCGAAAATGGCTTCAGCAGCCAATGCCGAGCCGAAGATGTCGCCGACAAAACGTGAATAAGTTGCCCAGTTGGTACCGAATTGAAATTCCATCACCAGGCCGGTGGCCACGCCCATGGCAAAGTTAATGGCAAAAAGCTTTGTCCAGAAAAGCGCCATCGACTTGTAAAAAGTATCTTTAGTGTGCAGCCATAGCCACTCTATAATCACCATAAGCAGACCAAGTCCAATGGTCAGTGGCGGAAATATATAGTGGAACATCAGCGTCAGCGCAAATTGTAAGCGCGACAAAAGCACCACATCTAGATGCATAACTGCACCTCATGAAGCAATATTATGGCCTTTATACTTTAGCACTTTGCTCTGGCGGCTCACGTGATTGTAACCGGTCGTGATACCCGGCTTTTTACTTCTTAATACAGCCACCATAGTCACGTGTTGACAGGTGCCCGCCCAGCGGGGGAAGATCAGTCGAGCACAAGCAAAAATGCGCTATGGAGTGATTAAAATGGGCATGACATCCACCGATAACCTGATTGTAATTGAGCCGCGCATTCGCGGATTTATCTGTGTTACGGCACATCCATTGGGTTGTGAAGCTCATGTTCAAGAGCAAATCGATTATGTGAAAAAGCAGGGACCGATCACCGCCGCGCCTAAAAAAGTGCTCGTCATTGGCGCTTCTACCGGCTACGGTCTGGCTTCTCGAATCAGTGCCGCTTTCGGCGGCGGGGCCGCTACCGTCGGTGTATTTTATGAGAAATCGTCAGATAACGGTAAGACCGCTACAGCCGGCTGGTACAACACTCTGGCATTTGATCGCAAAGCTAAAGAAGCCGGACTATACAGCCACAGCATTAATGGCGACGCTTTTTCTGATGATATCAAAAGCAAAACCATTGAAGTAATCAAGAAGGATCTTGGTACTGTCGACTTGGTGGTCTATAGCCTGGCCTCACCTCAGCGTATGCATCCGAAAAGCGGCACACTTTTTAAATCAGTGATTAAACCAATCGGCAGCACTTTCACCGCTAAGACATTAGATACCGACAAAGAACTGGTAAAAGACATCAGCATTGATCCGGCCACAGAAGAACAAGTGGCAGACACTATGCAGGTAATGGGTGGTGAAGACTGGCAAATGTGGATGGACGCTTTGCGCGAAGCCAAAGTATTGGCTGATGGCGCAGTAACAGTGGCTTACTCTTATATCGGGCCTGAAGTCACCTGGCCTATTTATCGCGACGGTTCTATTGGCGTTGCTAAAGCCGACGTAGAAAAAACCGCCAAAAAATTGAATCAAGATCTTGCTTCAACCGGCGGCAAGGCTTACGTCTCAATCAACAAAGCCCTGGTCACTCAAGCAAGTTCGGCTATTCCAGTGGTTCCGCTTTATATTTCTTTGCTCTATAAAGTGATGAAAGAAAATAATAGCCATGAAGGATGTATCGAACAAATGTATCGCTTGTTCGCCGCCAATCTCTACAACTGTGCTAAACCAAATCTTGATCAAGAAGGTCGCATTAGAATCGACGATAAAGAAATGGAAGCTTCAGTGCAGGCCAAGGTTGACGCTTTGTGGCCGCAAGTGACCAGCGAAAATCTTAAGCAAATTTCTGATTACAATAGCTATCGCTCAGAATTTCTCAAGCTCTTCGGTTTCGGTTTACCGGGGGTCAACTATAAAGAAGCTGTAGATCCCGCTTACGGCCAAAGCTAATTGTCGGTGCCGGGCCTATCATTTTTCCAAGGGCGACATTTGTGCGCCGCTGCTCTTTTGATCGTCTCCGCGCCACTATTTTGCTATCGGGCACTGGCCGCTGATGGTTTTCAAACGGGCATGCTCCATGCTCGCGCTGTGCGTGATCAACAAAAGAATGAAGAAGCCCTGCGGCTCTTTAATGATCTTGCCCTGAGATATCCCAGGGTTTCCAGCGTCTATATTGAACGCTCTGATTTGCTTAAAGAACTTGGTTTTATGGACAGAGCCATTGCCGATACCAACACCGCACTGGCAATGAATCCGAAGAACATGCAGGTTTTACGAATGCGGGCCCATCTTTATGACATGAGCGGCAAATTAGATCTGGCAATTCGCGACTATAACGTTTTGATTGTCGCCAATAAATACGATGCCGGACACTGGCGCGCCCGCGGCATTGCCTACAAAAGATTGAAGCGCTACGCCGAAGCCGCCCGTGATTTAGGTGAGGCTGCACGTGTTGAACCTCATGGTAAATATTGCGCTGAAATTCTCTACGATCAAGGCGACATGCTGCTTTTGTCAGGTGACTACAATCAATCGGTTAAGGTATTCACCCAGTTGGCAAAAGTGGCACCAGATGTGTCTACTGCTTATTGGGGTAGAGCCAAAGCCTACGACAAGCTTGGTAAGACCGCACTGGCAGCCCGCGACCGAGAGCAAGCGAAAAAGTTTGACATGTCACTGGAACACTTTTAAGACTTAAATTGCTGGTCTAGTCGGCATCAATCGCCAGGTCAAACCTGCCAGAAGAATCACCGCCAAAAGCGTCAGGGCAATAAGGGTGATTAAGCGTCCGCTGGCAAATGATTCGGGTTGGTAAGTAAATTCGATTTTGTGGCTGCCGGCCTCGAGTGCTACTGCACGTTGAACATAATTTGCTCTGAGTATTTTTACTCTCAGGCCGTCAACAGTGGCCTGCCAGCCGGGATAGTATTGATCGGCCAGAACTAGATAGCCTGGTTTGTCCGCCACTACAGAGAGTGCTATCTTCTCGTCGCTGTCGAGATCGCAACTGATGGATGTGACAGTGTCGCTGCTTGCTCTGGCACCACTATCGGTTCTGGCTGCGGCGATTTTATCTTCAATCAGCACCATATAATCAGGGTCAAATTTTTGCTGATCGCGAAGCTGGCCTGTGGTAATGGCCTTGAGTATTTCGTCAGGGGTGCTCGTGACCGCCTCTTGCACAACGTACCAGCGCGGGCGGCTACGCGTGTTTTCATAAACCAGTACGTTGTTGTCCTGGCTCATTAAATGCCAATATTTCCAGGCGTCTTCCACAAAGGCGCGGCCGCCGAATTTGTCTTTAGGAGCGTAGAGGTAGCGTACCGAACAAATATCAAAGGCGCGATTGCCACCAGAAATGCGCCAGGGCGGCTGCAAAAAACCACCTTCCGAAAGGCGCAGCAGCTTCATATAACGCAGAGGCATCAGCGGCTCATAGCCACTAGCGTTGGGCACTTTCCACAATCGGCTTAAATTGGGCGGAAATTCGTTTTTGTCGCCTTCCAATCCTCGCAGGGTAAAAATACGCTGGGAGTTGTTCAACTTTTCTTTCAGACTTTCAGTCTGCTCTGGGGCAGAAAAACCGCCAATTAATTCTGACTGCGAATACCACTGTGAACTGGTAGCGTATGAGCTCAAGACAAATAGCACGCTGGCAGCCAACAGGGTTTTGCGCCACAGCTGCTGCGGCCTCGATATAAAAAGCAAGAGCGGCAATGTGCCCAGCAAAAAAGTCGGCAGCAAACAGCTGAAAAAAATATAGAGGCACAGTGCTAGATGTTTCCAGCTTGCAGCGTTTTTCCAGGAGCTGAGTAACTCTTCTTTAAATGATTTATTTGTTTGTGTTTCGTTGGCTTGCGTTTCTTCAATTTTTCCTATAGCAATACTGCAAACCATGCAGGCTGCAAATACCGGCAGTAAAAGTACCCGGTAAAGACCTCGAAAAGAGCCAAGCACTGGTATTGACGAAAAAAGATGTCCTAGTGGAGTGTGGCCGCCCAGAGCAAATAGCAATGCCACCAGAGACAGTGCCGCAAAAAATTGCACTGTTTTATTTGCCCGGCAGCGTACCGCAGCGATGACAATTAAGCATATGGGCGCAAGACCGTAGAAGAGCAGCCCAGGAGGCGGACCTTGTTCAGAAAATGGGATACCTTCAAGGCTGCCGAATTTGCCGCCTAACAGGTAAGGCATGAGAAAACCTAATACTTGCAAGGGCTCCAGTTGTCCAATAATAAAGTCCTGGTAAGTAAAAGTTGGGCGCACACTTAATTGCACCAACTCGTAGGTCGGTAGCAATTGCACTGCCGCTATGGCCAGACCAAGGCCGATTGCTGCCAGGCTTATGGTCAGTAGCAGGGCTGCCTTTTTCAATGACTGCTGCATGCCGCAGTTCAGGGCATAGAGCAAAGCCGCGGTGAAAATATAAGCTGTGGTTTGGCTATGACCGGCGAGAATCGCCATGGCGCTCGCCATTGCCAGAGCGGCAAATTGAACGAGATTCCATTTTGATTGCTCTTTCAAATAGTCAATCAATAATAAAAGCAAAGGCAACCAGGCCGCTGTATGTACTATTTGTACGTGTCTTAACTCTGAGATCTGGTAGCCGCCAAAAGCGTAAAGTAGGCCGCTAATTATGGCGCCAAAAGCCGATCTGCTTAAACGAAAAGCAAAAAGAGCGGCAAACAAGGCGCTGAGAAAATAACCGCTGAGCACATAAAAATTCCAACCGCCTATATGTTTGGCCAGATAACAAAGCGGATAGAAAAAACAAATTTGCGGATCCGCCATCACCGGAAAACCAGTGAGGAGCAAGGGAGTCCATAAAAAACCGCTTGAGGCAAAACCAGGATAATTCTGCACACGGCCATCTTCAGCGGCAAGTAAATGACCTGTGAAAATTTTGCCGGCAAAAATCGCCAGCAGTGCTGCCGTAAAAATTAAAGTGCTGAGCAACCAGGGAAATTTTTTATTCAAAACCCGACCTTCTGGTAAGAATTACCGCTGTATTGTCTCTATGTAAAAGCTGCCAATTGGGATCGTTCAATAGCCTATGTACCACTGGCGCGCGGGGTGGAAAGAAAAGCCAATCGATTTGATATTGCTTCAATAGCTCTTGCCAGTTGCCGCGAGCATTGGCCATTTTCCAGTAATCGAGAACTAACTGGTCGCCGTATATATCAAAACGGGTGTCGATAAATACCTGGGCCTGGTCTTTAAAATTGAGCAGCATCAAATCACCAAACTGGGGGTCGTTGAGTAACTTACCTTTGGGCCTGCCGCCTGCAATCAGCTGCAATGCCGCTTTGGGTTCAAATAGTGCGTAGGTATCTTGAGGCAGCGCGGCCGGAAAAACCGAGCACGCATTACTTACACCAAGGGCGGTGAGAACCAGGGGCAGCAAGATGATCAAATTTTTTGTGCGCTGTAATAACATTTGCGGCACTTTTTCTACGGCCTGGATAAAACCACTCGTCTGAGGCTGATCTTTGCCCTGCCGCAAAAACCGGTAGAGATAGCCCATTGCCATTAAACAGGCAAAAGGCACCAGGCGGCGGCATTGCATGGCCATGAATAGGGCAAAAGTGCTTAAAATTAGCCAGCTCAAATTTGACAGAGAAATTTGCGCATTTTTCTCTGTCAAACCCCGAGAGCCAATCCAGGCTCTAATCTCGTCCAGCCAGGCCAGACCAATAGCGACCAATATTAAATCGAAAGACAAATACTCAAGAGAAAAAAGTTCAATTGCCCTTAATGGCAAAAGCTCCACATTGTATTTGTTCGCCTGCGAGAAAAACAGGTGCGGCAGGTACTGCCAGAGGGCGGAACCAAAAGGAGTCAGTAGAGTGCCCGGCAGAGCCCCCAGTAATAGCAAAAGCAAGGGCTTGCTGCGTTCGGTCAAAGCTGCGACTGCAAGCACGATTAAACCGACAACGAAACCGGTATGAAGATTGGCCCAGAGAGCAAAAAGAACTATGCCAACCAGAGTATACGAATAGATAGGCACGCGCGAAAAATACGAGTTAAGCAGCGAAATTTGGCTGAGAGCCATAATTAGCAAGGCAAGCAACAAATAGGAAAAGATTTCGGGCCGGCAGGGAAAGTGGAAGCTTCCGGCTGATAGGGCCGTGGCAGCACTCAGGGCGATGGGCCACAGCGGTAAAGCCAATGTCCTGGCAGCGATTAACGGTACGACAATAAAGCTTGAGCAAACTGTCAAAGCCGTCAAATATAGAAGTGCCGTCGCCCCGCCCAGTTGAAAAATGGTGGCGATGATGGTGGCACTGAGCCACTGGTAAGCAATGTATTTGCTCTGGCCCTGGGCGACAGCGCCGGAAGTAGCTAATGTCCACGAGTAAGGGTCGCTTGAGGGAATGCCTGCCTTGGCGATGCGCTCACCCAGAGTAACAAGCCAGCAAGTGTCAGGGTCAGTCAGGGCTGTCTGAGCGCTGAGAAATCCGAAGTAGAAACAGGTGAGGACGAACAATACAACGAAGACCCAGCCAGTGATCGTGCCGAGTCTTGCAGTTGACATTATTGACAGTGCCTAGTTGTTGTATTTGACCGAGCAACCGTAGGCTTTAGATGAAGCGACAGCAGGAACTTTGTTTTTCAGCAAATCATCGAGGGCAGCGCTGACATAGTTCTTGGCTGGTTTGACATCGGCTTGTTCGGTAGACGCTTTGTCATCGATAGCGCCGGCATAGGCCAGTTCGCCTTTCTTGTCGATGACGAACATGTGAGGGGTGGTTTTGGCACCATAAAGGTGGCCAACTTTGCCGTCGCTGTCAATCAGTATCGCCGATGGTGCTGCACCAGTTTCTTTCATAGCGGCATTGTGCTCGGCGTTAGTCTGATAACCCTGTTTGCCCGGAGCTGAGCTGATGACCGAAAGCCAGACTACACCGTTACCAGTGTATTTTTTCTGCAAAGCTTGCATGTTGCCTGAGGCATAGTGCTTCTTGACGAATGGGCAACCGTGATTCAACCATTCCAGTACTACCAGTTTGCCTTTATAAGAGGCCAGGCTCTGAGTTTTGCCGTTGGTATCGGTGAGGGTAAAATCTGGTGCAGTAGAGCCTACAGCTGCGGCAGCTTCACTATTCTCAGAGGCAGCTCTGACAAATTGGCCGTCGGCCAGTTCAGAAGACATATAGACGCCTGCTGTCAAAATAAGCAGAGCGGCCAGCTTTTGAGTAATTTTGGAAGAGACGTTCATTGCTGACACCCGATAAGATAATGGCTTAGATAAGAGTCCTTTATACTAACCGATCATTCTACATTGCCGCCATTTAACAATTTGTTCAACTTTATTGCTGTATTTACCCAGAGAGCGCTGACTGTCCAGGAACCTCGAATCCATAGTCAGGGCTTTATCTGTGATTGACAAGTGCTGCTAATCAATGTCAGAGCTGTAGCGATGCCTGTGACCAGTAGCGTCGCTATGAGCAGTACCGGCGCCGAACGAGATTGCCAGCGCGAATTTGATTGTTCGCCGGCCGAGTCTGATTTGGAACTTGACTGAGACTTTGATTGAGAACCACTCGAGTTATAGCCTGAATCGGCAGAGCGGTTATTTGAATCGCTATGCTGGTTCTGGTTTAGCTCTTGCCAGATTTCTTGCAGATCTGAAGCCAGCTCGCTAATTGTTTGATAGCGGTGGTCGGCATTCTTTCGCAAACATTTTGCCACCACTTCTTCTATGCCTTCATCAAAGAGGTTTTCACTCACTGGTGAAAGTGCGGGGGGCAATAGCTCCTGATGCATCATCATAGTTTCGAAAGCACTTTGCCCGCAAAAAGGTACGCGGCCGGTAAGGGTTTCAAAAAGGGTGCAGCCGAGCGAATAAATGTCGCTGCGAGCGCCCATGCTTTGCCCCAGGGTTTGCTCAGGGCTCATATAGAGAGGGCTGCCAAAAATATCACCACTGGCGGTGAGGGCCTGATTATTTAAGCCTTCGCGGGTGGAAAGCCTGGCCATGCCGAAGTCGACAATTTTGACTATCACAGTGCCTTTTGTAGTGGGCACAAGCATGATATTGGCCGGTTTGATATCGCGATGAATAATGCTGTTGCGATGAGCGCAATCAAGGCCGGCACAAATTTGCAAAAAGATTGGCAGAGCTTCGAGCAGGTTGACGGCACCAGAGCCGCTGATCCGGTCGCTGAGAGAAATGCCCGCCAGGCAGTCCATGACGTAGAAGGGGCATTGTTTGCGATCTACTCCCATATTGTAAATAGTGACGATATTTTCGTGTTTGAGCCTGGCTAAGGCGCGTCCTTCCACTTCAAACCGCCGCCAAGTTTGATCGTTTATTTGCCCTGGGGCAAGCAGTTTAAGAGCATAGTCCTGATCGATAATAATATGTTTGGCGCGGTAAACAACGCCCATTCCACCCTGCCCTATTAGATTGAGCAAGCGGTACGAATCGCCTACAACGTCGCCTGAATGGTATTGAAAAGCGCACTGCGTGCTAGTGTGAAACGTCACGGTTTCCGCCTGCTCGTCGACATCAATGCTCGGTAGATTTTCGCCGTTCATTGCATTTATTTGCTCACGTCGTGTAAGTCTTGTGCCCACTCATTGCTACGGGCAGCGGGCACACGTTTGAGAAAGGCGCGTAGTTCTGATTCAGACATGTCAGGTTTTGGCAAATGAAGAGACTGGAGATTCTTCATTGAGGCCAGCGCAGTTATGTCGTCGCTGCTCAAAGTTGTTTGTTTTCGCGGACGATTGTCTTTTTCGACCTCCATACCGAGCGTAGCCGCGGCTCTCTCGTTATTGCTGGAGCCTTTGACTGTTAAAAACAAACGTCTGAGATTTCTTTGTCTGGCCAGGCTGCGCAAACATGACGAAGTAATCCAGCCTGGTCGGCTGTCTCCGGCATCGAGATTGAGCAAATTGTTCATTACCGGCAAATGCTCAAGTAGCGGAACTATGGAGCTGCATTCTTCCACCCGCAGTGAATGTAGTCGGTTTAAGCAAGAAAGTTGAGCAAATTTTCGCCAATCGAATACCGTTTTTTTGACAACCAAATTCTGAAGATTGGGCAGTTTTTGGATACTTTCCCAACCTTTATCTTTTATACTTCCGCCGTCAATCATCAAGAGTTCAAGTTTTTTCCAGTGAGTGATGCGCGTCAGTACCACATCAGCAGGGTCCATGTCAGACAATCTCAGATAGTCGACATCGTCCGCGGCCACTTTGTCTATGAAGGCCGGATAGACTTCCAGCATGGCGCTGAAGCGCATCCAAATCGGCTGCTCGGGCGCAAAATCGATATCACCGCTTACTCGTTTTGTTCTTTCGTCAATGCTCCAGATTGAAGCGATTTGAATTTTTGGCGGTAAAGCAAAACAACGTCGCAACTTGCCATTGACCTTTATTTTTCCCAGCGAAACAGTGGGCCATTTTTTTTAAATCGGCCACAACTTGACCGGGATTTTGATAAATATCGGTAGAAATATTACCTGTGGAGTGACCGTCATTTAGTTCAGTAGCCATCTTCAGATCGACCTTCGGCAGGGGCCGGTTTTGCTTGATCCAGGCATAAGTAGAGCCGCAAATTAGCAGGAGAACAAAAGCGGCAAGAGTAATTTGCCAGCCTCGATTATTGAACAAAGAAAGATTTGAACTATGAATGCTGCTTTCGGTGTTTGAATTAAAACTCTGGCTGTCGTCTGCAAATAGTTTCCAGTTGTGAAGATCGTCTGTTTCTTTCGGGCTGCCCACCGGTTTACCGGATGTCAGTCGTTGCAAATCTTGGGCCAGAGGGTCTACTGATTGGTAGCGCTGCTCCGGGCCCTTTCGCATACATTTTGCTACCATTGCTTCCAGACCGGCACTGAATTCGGTATCAGGTTTCACTTCTTTCAGGGAAGGCGGAATTTTCTCCTGGTGCATGAGTAGCGTGTTTAAGGCACTATCACCTTTAAATGGTGGTTTACCTGTCAGACATTCAAAAAATGAACAACCCAGCGAATAAATGTCGCTGCGTGCGTCCATGGCTTCGCCCAGGCACTGTTCAGGGCTCATGTGGAGCGGGCTTCCGAATATCTCTCCTGCGGCCGTGAGTGCTTGTTGAGAGTTCAGCCTGGCCATGCCGAAATCAACAATTTTTACCTGTAGTCCTTGAGCTGTTGGCACCAGCATAAGATTAGCCGGTTTGATATCGCGGTGAATAATACCGTTTTTGTGAGCACTACCGAGGCCGGCGCAGACTTGCACAAAGAGGCTGAGGGTCTCGCTCTCGCTTAAAGCACCCGATTGGCTGATGTGATCGGCCAGTGAGATTCCCGGCAGCCAGTCCATAACAAAGAACGGAAATTGACCGCGGTCGACGCCCATATTATGGATGGTGACAATGTTGTCGTGCTTCAACCTGGTCAGGGCTCTACCTTCTACTTCAAAGCGGCGCCAGCTTTGATCGTTTATCTGCCGCGGTGCCAGGAGCTTCACTGCATAATGCTGCTCCATGATTGTGTGGCGGGCGCGAAAAACCACTCCCATACCGCCGCGTCCAATCAATTCTTCTAAAAGGTATGAGTCACCAATGGTGTCGCCGGGCCCGTAATGCTGCGAGTTTTGCACGCCGCGGTGAAAGGTGACCGATTGCGCCTGCCTGTCTATTTCAATAGCATTGGAGCCGCTTTCAGCTTCAGATTTGTGATCATGAGCTGCCATTTCCATTCCTATATATAGATGATGCGTCTGGCTGCCTTTCAATTATACAGATGTCAGGCGGGTACGTTTTTTTGCAATCTGGTTGATAAAAACCAGTTGACAACGGGAACACTGATAAGACGCGTGCTGGTAGCAGGCGCTTCCTTACTCTGTTTAGCGCGGCATTGTGAAGATCCTTAAAACAACTGGGAGGAGGTTGGCACAAGGCAGGACGCCAGTGGTATTCTTTTTTGGCTGCGGGCTATTAGCTCAGGTGGCTAGAGCGCACCCCTGATAAGGGTGAGGTCCCTGGTTCGAGTCCAGGATAGCCCAGTAAGTAAAACTTTCTGCAACAAAGCTGTCTCGCTCTCTAACTCTTATGAGTAAATCTTGTAGGATTAGATATAGAGACACCGCAAGCGGAAAGATGCTCAAGCGAGCTGCTTGTCTGACGATTTATTCCAAGCCAAAGGAATAGACAAAGTCGTTAGACGCCAAAAAGCAGTTTGCCAAAGCCCGGGGGCTTGGCTCAGTTGGTAGAGCGTCTCCTTTGCACGGAGAAGGTCAGCGGTTCGACTCCGCTAGCCTCCAGAAATCAGCTGTTCATGCGTCATGCAAGTGATCGCGATTAAAATGAACGGCAGAACTGAAAACCGAACTAGTAAATAGTGAAGTAAGTAAGTGTCTCGAAGAATTAGTGATGGTAACGAAAGTAACCGGATCTAGTACGAGGAAAGCGAACTGTCCAAGTGACGTGTTATGCTTTCCAAAACGAAGCGAAAGGCGCCAAGAGCGCTCTAGTGGCCGAGTTTGAAGGGTGAGTTTGTTCTAAACAAAACACTCTTCAAAAGCCGACTTTAAAGCGAGACTGGTGTGATAGTATTATTCACTCAGTCGGACCACAAGTCCGGCAGCCTACTGTGAGGCTTCTAATACCAGTTCCTGTACCCTGAAAACTACATATTGAGGTCCGTATTCCACCAAGTAGTTGTGTGTGAGCAATCACATGCAGCAGCAGTCTAGAAGACGCACGCCAAGCAAGCTTGTTATCATAAACACAAGATCTTCTAGACGTTGGTTAAGCTACTAAGAGCGCACGGTGGATACCTTGGCGTCAGCAGCCGATGAAGGACGCAATAAACTGCGAAATTCCACGGGGAGTCGTTATAGACTAAGATCCGTGGGTCTCCGAATGGGGCAACCCCGCTGAGTAATGTCAGCGACGCACACCTGAATACATAGGGTGTGACGAGGTAAGCTCGGGAACTGAAACATCTTAGTACCGAGAGGAAAATAAAACAAAACAGTGATTCCCTAAGTAGCGGCGAGTGAACGGGGAACAGCCCAAACCAGTAGGACGTAAGTCTTGCTGGGGTTGCGGGACTCTATAAAGAATTGAAGAAAGTTAGTTGAAGAGCTCTGGAAAGGGCTACCAAAGACGGTGACAGTCCGGTAGACGAAAACTTTCGACATCTGGGAGTATCCCAAGTAGTACGGGACACGAGAAATCTTGTACGAATCTGGCAGGACCATCTGCTAAGGCTAAATACTGACTGACGACCGATAGTGAACAAGTACCGCGAGGGAAAGGTGAAAAGAACCCGTGAGAGGGAGTGAAATAGAACATGAAACCGTGTGCTTACAAGCAATTGGAGCCCTATTTATAGGGTGACAGTGTGCCTGTTGAAGAATGAGCCGGCGAGTTACCGTATGTAGTTGGTTAAGCAGTTAATATGCGAAGCCATAGCGAAAGCGAGTCTGATAAGGGCGTTGATAATTACATGTGGTAGACCCGAACCCGGGTGATCTAGGCATGGCCAGGATGAAGCGCAAGTAACATTGCGTAGAGGTCCGAACCAACTGATGTTGAAAAATCAGTGGATGAGCTGTGTTTAGGGGTGAAATGCCAATCGAACCCGGAGCTAGCTGGTTCTCCCCGAAAGGCGTTGAGGCACCGCGTCAGATTTATCCTACAGGGGGTAGAGCACTAGTTCGGTGCGGGCGGAGAAAATCCGTACCAAATCGAGTTAAACTCCGAATACCTGTAGCGTCATTATCTGGCAGTGAGAGTGCGAGAGATAAGTTCCGTACTCAAGAGGGAAACAGCCCAGACTACCGACTAAGGTCCCAAAATTCATGCTAAGTGATTAAGGAGGTGGAGTTGCATTGACAACTAGGATGTTGGCTTAGAAGCAGCCACCATTTAAAGAAAGCGTAATAGCTCACTAGTCAAGCGATTCTGCGCCGAAAACGTATGGGGCTAAGCATGATACCGAAATCGTAGGATCAACGTTAAATATTGATCGGTAGGGGAGCGTTGTGTTGTAGGTCGAAGTAAGAGCGTAAGCACTTATGGACGAAGCACAAGTGAGACTGTCGGCTTAAGTAGCGAAAACATTGGTGAGAATCCAATGCACCGAAAGACTAAGGGTTCCCACGCAAGGTTCGTCCACGTGGGGTTAGCCGGGAGCTAAGGCGAGGCCGAGAGGCGTAGTCGATGCACAACGGGTTAATATTCCCGTGCCACTTATTATCCGCTAGGAGCTAAGTCGGGACGCAGGAGGCTATACATAGGGGACAGTTTGGTTTTGTCCCTCCAAAGGCGTAGCTAGTCGGGGTAGGCAAATCCGCCCTGGCGTTACAAAGTAAGGCCGAGTAAGAAATGCTCTAAGGAGTAAATTGTGTAGATGCCACGCTGCCGAGAAAAGCGGCGAAAGCCAGGATAATGTGTGCTCGTACCCTAAACCGACACAGGTAGTCAGGTAGAGAATACCAAGGTGCGCGAGATAACTCTCTCTAAGGAACTCGGCAAAATAACCTCGTAACTTCGGAAGAAGAGGT
>JADYXQ010000122.1 GCA_021772135.1 Candidatus Obscuribacter sp. | reverse complement strand
CTAGCAAGTTTAGCGCCGTGTATATACGTATTGCTAAGCTGCAAATCGGCTTTATCATCAAAATAGAGCATGAAAATTTTCAGGTTAGGTCCGCATGGATTTTTAAATGGATCAAATAAATTCCCCAAAAACATCAGCCAAGATTCAAGAAACTGCTAAAGATTTTTTTGGCAAAGCCTGCGCCATTCAGCCGCAAGAAAACGAATTGCCTGTTATAACCCGCAACTTTAGATCGCCAGGCTGCGATCTTCAAAGCTATCAATCGCCGCCAGCCAACAGTGGCGACATCGATGCGCTTCAACTGTATAGAGAGCTACGGCCCAGCGTGGCTCTCTTTAAAATGCAGGGCAAAAGCGATGGCACTGGTAAAGAACCAGCTGGAATAGATAAAACCCGGGGCGGCAGCGGAGTCATCGCCGGCAAAGAAGGAAACAGCTGCTTAGTGATTACCGACGATCATGTGACCAAAGGGGTGCCGCAGCAACATGTCAAAGTCGGCGAAGTTGGAGTTGTGCTGGCCAATGGCAAGAAATATTTGGGCTCTGTGATCACTTCTGATCCTGCCCGCGATCTAGCTCTTGTAAAAATTGATACCGGCGCCGAGACCGAAACTATTTGCAAACCCGCCAAATTCCACGACACAGTTATTGACCCGGCGCAGTCACCTGAGCTAATCACTATCGGACAACCATACACATCTGATGCGATTTATACATCTACCGGTACCGCATCTCAAATACAAAAACGTGGCACGTTCAGTAATATGATTCAGCCTCTACCAGGTGAAGATGCTAATCGAGACGTTCTGGTCACCAGCCTTTCAATTCGTGAAGGTTTTTCAGGCGGAGCGGTTTTTGACAAAACAGGCACCGCTGTTGGTGTCAATGATTTTCAAACCAGCCCGATGTCATCGGTATCCACTCCCGTAACCAACGAAACTGTGAAAGATTTGCTTTCCAGGCGAAATGATAAAACGCCCTGATTTTATATTGATCGGTCCTGGTTTTTAAAGAACAGGTTCCGTAAGTTACACCTTTAGGTACTGACGCTGTACTTGTTCAATGCGCTGCCCACACCGCGCTCAGGCAATGCCGGCCCCCGCACTACTTTTATAGCTGACCAGGGCAAGTAAAGCGTTTCATTTTCTCGCCGCAAGCACAGATATGTGCCTTGGTCGGCCATAGCTACCTCACCATCAACCTGCTCACCGCTCATAAGAAGAACGGTTACTGCTGTATTCATGGGAATGGCCATCGATACTCCAAATGAAAGAAGCGGCAGAACCTAACATCCCTAATCATACAAGCCAATGCCCGACAGTAGTGCTGTGACTTCGTGAGGGACTTACCGCGAGCGAAACCTTCACTGACAGAAATGACCCTAATAGCGTTAAAAGTGCCAAATTTTGGGGTATACAATCATTAGCAACATTAAATATGCTCGCAGATGGGAAAAATACGTACTCAGCCATGGTGGAATTACGTAGTGAGGCGTTGACAAGGGCTCTGGTCTAAATCACAATAAATTGACTTACCAAACCCAACCGGCATCCCAAAAATTTCTTTTGCGTTCAGTGGAGTTCCGCGATGACTGATAGCCCTGCTAAGGCAGTCGACAAAACTAAAGAATCTGCTGATCCCGCCCACAAAGAGGCGGAGAAGACGGCTACGGAGAAGTTAAAGGCTGACGCTACGCCTGGTGGCACTATAGCCGACACAAAACCGGCAGATAAGGCAAATACGGAAGGGAAGACGGAAAAAAAGAAAGAAGGAACAGAAAAGAAAGAAGGAATAGAAAAGAGCGCCACTCAACCTGAAGAGACATTTGCTGAGCGAGCATGGAACGAGATTCGCAATTCTTCTGTGGCTGCATTCTTTAACCATAAACCAGTTGACGCGACCCTGCTGCCTCCTAAAGTTGAACCCAAGGCTAAAGAGCCACTGCACCTTGATGTACCACCACTTAATTTTGGTACAAGCGCTAAATTGTCGCTTGACACAGCGGTCTTCAAACCTAACGAGCAATTCTCTCTTAGCACATCCGTCTTCAAACCTAGCGAGCAATTCACGGCGAAACCATTCTCGCTGGAAGTTAAACCAGAAACGAGCTTCCTTGATTCTATCTGGGGGAAAGTTTCATACGGCTTCGAGTCTGCCACTAAATATGTATCTGACACATGGAACGACGTGACCTCGAACATCGCTAAACTTGAAACCAGTATTGATAAATTTGGCATAAACACTACGACTAAGGTTGGTAGTGAGAGCGATTACAAACTGGCTTATGATAAATTCAATTATTTCAGTTTTGAAGGTACCACTTCAGATCAAACAACCACTATTAAAGATGGCACCAAGAAAATTGTCGATAAGGGCACAGGCAACAGCTATATGTTCGACGATAAGGGCAATATGGCCATTGACAGTAAAGAAATTCGGGTCGTTGTTGATAAAACTACCGGTGTTCGTCACACCACTGACATCAAGTCAGGCGACATCATTGAATACGATCCTAAAACTTTTGAAGCAACCAAGACCGAGAAAAACGGTCGAATAACGCACTACTCTAAAGAAGAAGTTGAAACCCAGTACGGTGATTTTGTTACCGGAGTTAATGTTCTCGTAGCCAGAGGTAATGATGTAACAAGAGGCAGGCAAGCAGGCGAATTTGTTACGCATGGTGACAACGTAACTGTCGTCCGTGACAATGACTCAGTTAGTCTTAATTCGAAGGAACGAACTCTCGCTATCGTGCCAAATGGTGAGAACGGTAAGCCCTCTGGCGTCACTCACAAACTCGATTTTAAGACTGGTACAGTAATTACCGACAATAACGGCGTAAAATCTGAACCTATGAGTATGCGCGAATTCTTTCAAGCCCATCCTCAATATAGGAATGACATACGTCAAATTAATGGCGGCGTAGAGTTCGATCAGTCAGCCTGCGATAAATCTGGCCGTCGACACAACAACCGGTATCTGATGAATGGCAATCCTAATGCCACTTCTGATGTTGTTATAACCGACACAAGAAATGGTCAGACCTTAAAGGTAGATGCTCAGGGCGACGGCAAGTTTAAACAGGTTCAGCAAGATGTTGCCGGTAAGCAAATTGGCAATGCCACCATCGTTAACCCGCAGGATAAAGAGCACGCTTTTACAGAAGTAAATGAGAAAGGCGTGGTCATTGCCACGATGGACACTTCCGGTAAGGAAATGGCCATAAAATTCAATGACAGTCAAGGCAATAACCTCATGGCGGCCAATGCCGAAGGCGATGTGGTCTACGGTTATGGCGACAGTGCATTCGGCATTACCCATGACAATGAAGTTTATGGCTCTCATGGCGAACTGCTGCACACAGGCAGTTCTAGTTTCAGCGCAGCCACCGAAGCTTCCGCAAAGAAAGCATCAGCCGAAGCTTCTGCAGCTTGTGCAGCCGCTTCCAATGCAGCATCTATTGTTGCTTCTGCAATGTCTAACCCTGGGTCAATGGACGCTGGATATCTATCAAGTATTCTAGGTGCGGCGTACAATGCAGCAAGCGCCGCTTTCGGCCATTCACTAACTTCCTTTAGCACTTCCGGAATGGTCGCTGCTAACAGTGCCATGGGAATTTGTGCAGCGAAGTTTAACGAAGTTGGGCGAGTTAGCGCCGAGAGAGCAAATCTACAATCGTCTGGGCTGACTTCTGGTTTTGCCATTAACGACGCTCTGAAATTGTCCATGTCTGGTGGTTATACACCACAACAAGCGAAAGAATGGGCAGCTAAGCAGCAGGACAATTCAGCGGCCTGACGAGAACTTACAGTTTTAATATAGAATGCTAGAGCATCATCCTATAGGACAAACTGTTAAATGGATTCTTTCCGCTTGAGCCATTGTATTCGCCAGATGCGATCTGCAATGTTCGTGCTGCTTAGCCTTTGCCTTACCACCTTTAGTCTCAGTGGCTGCCAGTCAGTAAAACTCTCGAACCAACCTGCCCATACCGGCGGCTCTAACCAAGGAGCCGCCTCAGATACTCCAGTAGCCGGCAATTGGCAAATCTCTTATTCAGTCGGCGGCGAGACTCGCTCGGCACACATGAATATTAGCCAGAACGGGGCATCTTTCCAGGGGCTGGGAACTGACGACAGCGACCAGCAAAATTTTGTCATTGATGCCGGTGCAATTAACGGCAAATCAATCAGATTTCACAAACGCTATCACGTCGACGAAAACCCCAATCTACCGCCGATCGTATATACAGGTAATTTTGAAATGACTAAAGGTGCCGACTATAGCGGGCCATATATGTCTGGCACTTATAAAGTAGTGAAAAACGGTCAGACTGCTGAAGGCCAGTGGGACGCAGAGATTGCCGGCGGTGGTGGTGTGACCGCAACACCCACGCACCAGCAAGCTCCACCACCGGTGAACAGCAATCACCGCCCACATCTTTCTGGTAAGTGGGATGCCGGTTATGAATTCGAATTCAAAACTGTGCGCTCCAGCATGTATCTGGAACAAGACGGCAATAAAATTGTCGGTCACGGTATGGACCGAGCCAGCAAAGAAGCATTCAACATAAAAGGCGTCTATAAATATCCTGAAGTCAAAATGTGGGTCAAATATTTGCCGGTTAAAGCCAGTGGCAAAAACAAAGCTAAAGGTGAGCGATCACTAGAATTTAGAGGCAAAGCTTCTGTAGTCAACGAAGCTGAATATCAGGGCACCAGAATGGAAGGCAAAACCAACGGTGGTGGCATGTGGATGGCCGAACAAGTCAGGTAAGCACAGGTTGATTGACAGGCACTATAAGTGGTACCACCCGACTCTTGCCCAATGCTGGCCGAAACTAGCCGTTGGTTTGCTTGCCAGCATTTCACTGTCGCCATTAGCAAGCACCCTGGCTGTGCCGGTGGCAAAAAAATTCATTACGGTTACATTTCCCAATGATAAGTCGTTAGCACAATTGATGGTTTACAATTTTGATGAAGTAAATCATCAGTCCACTTCCAGGCGAACACGGTTAGTGGCGCAGGGCGTGGTTAAAATTCCTGTCAATTCGTCCATTGTAGTAATTCTCAATTTTGATGGATTGGAACACTTGAGCAGCTTAGAGCCGCTAGGAGAGCTGGTGGAAGAATTTTCGGCAAGTAAGCTCGAAGTTGAAGACAAACACATACCGCACTTGAAGAAATTTCCAAAAATTCGGCGACTCAATTTAAACGACGCCCTCATTACTGATAAGTCTTTGCCAATCATTGGGTCTTTAAAAGAGTTGATTGATTTGCGCCTCAGCACCACAGACGTGACGGGCACCGGATTTGGTGCGCTTACAGGTCTGCCCTTGAGGATCGTCAATTTAAGTGGAATTAGTTTAAAGCCGGGCACTTTGAGTAAAATCAAAAGTTTGCCAGAAAAAATTATCGATCTCAACGTTAGCAAGACTGGCTGTACGGCTATAGAGATGCCATTTATAGGTCAATGCATCAAGCTGACCAATCTCGATATCAGTGGCAACAAACAAATTGGCGACAGTTCAATTAAAGACCTCAGTAAGTTGACAAAACTGAAAACATTACAGCTACAAGATACTTCAGTAACTGAAAAAAGCTTGCCGCAATTGGCAAAGCTACCGCTTTTGAAGAAACTAGTGGTGCGCAGTAAGAGCTTCTGGATTAAAGGCTTCGGTAAATCACCAAAAGCGACGCTGACAATTTACGACGCTTCAGCTTCGAAAAACGTGTCACCGGATCTGTTCGATCCTTCTCATTGAGAATGTCTAAATAACTCCCAGTTTTTTCCCTACTTTGGCAAAAGCGCTGAGGGCTTTGTCTAAGTCTGCCACTTCGTGCGCGGCAGAAATCTGGACACGTAAACGTGCTTCGCCGTTAGGCACAACAGGATACCAGAGACCACGCACATAGACACCCTCATCAAGCAACTGGTTGGACATATCCATGGCAGTGGCAGCTTCACCAACCATTACGGGCACGATCGGATGAATGCCTTCCAATATAGTGAAACCTAATCGTTTAACTTCTTTTCTAAAGTAGTCAGTATTCTGGTGCAATTTCTCCACCAGGCTTGTGTCTTCTTCCAGCATATTGATTGCTTCAATAGCGGCACAGACAATCGCCGGCGGTAGGGAGTTAGAAAAAGTATAAGGGCGCGATTTCTGGCGCAAGAAATCAACCAGATGCTTTTTGCCAGCGATAAAACCACCGGCAGCACCACCAAGCGCTTTGCCCAGGGTGCCCGAAATCACATCTATTTTGCCGTGTACTCCGCAGTGTTCAGGAGTTCCACGCCCGCTTGCACCAAGCACACCGGTTGCGTGTGATTCGTCCACAAATAATAAAGCGTCATTTGCTTTGGCCAGCTCCACAAATTCTTGCAGTGGTGCAAACTCGCCTTCCATGCTGAATACACCATCAGTGGCAATAATTGAAAGTCGGTAGTCTTTAGCTTTGTCTTCGCTTATGGCGGTACGCAGTTGCTGAATATTATTGTGCTGATAAGCTCTCAGGTCGGTGGTTTTAACGGCGATACGAGACAGCCTGATACCGTCGATGATACTGGCATGATTGAGAGCATCTGAATAAATCACATCGCGATAATCACTGGCGCCCAGCTGGGCTCCTACTAAGGCGGCAAAGAAAGCTTCGTTAGCGGCAAAGCAAGAAGAGTGAAGAATAGCTGCTTCTGTGCCTAAAAACCTAGCAAGACGCTCTTCTAGTTCAAGGTGAATTTTCTGAGTTCCACAAATAAACCTTACCGAAGCCAGACCGTAACCATGCTGATCAATACCTTTGCGTGCAGCAGCAACGATGCGCGGATGATTGGCCAGACCGAGATAATTATTCGATGCCAACATCACCTGCTGACGGCCATTGGCCTGAACAACACCGCCCTGTACGCTATCTACAGGCACTTCGTACTTATAGGTTTTAGCTTCTTTAGCTTGCTCAAGTTCACGGTCGAGAGCCTGGTAAAGTGATTTCACTCCCATTTTTTTGGCTACGCTCTGACTCATTTTCATAACCTCTCTATTTTGTTGCGTCTTCAGGGCTGAATACGAGTTTCATTTCTTTGCCGCTAACCAGCGACTTAAACGCATTTTGATAATCATCAAGAGGATATAGGCCAGGGGCAATCACCTGAGAAAGTCGCTCCTGTAGGCCGTTATGATCTTCTTTCAGTAAGTTGAGCATGGTCTCCCAGGTATCAAACATGCGTCGACCAAAAATTCCTTTTACAGTGACGCCTTTCCAGATAACACCATTGGCGATATCAAAACTGGCCAGTGGTTTTCTTGCGATGCCGAGTAAAATGACCAGACCGCCGTTACGGACAATGCGGAAAGCGTCTGTGTAAGCGGGTGGTGAGCCGGACATTTCCAGCACAACATCTACACCATTGGCACCAGTTTCATATTTATCCACGGCGGCGTAAAGTTTGCTTGAACCCTGGCCTACATCAAAACAATGACGAACACCAAAGTCGGTAGCAAGCTTAAAACGCCTGTCCACGTCAGCAGCTTCAGTAAGATAAATGCGCGAAGCGCCAAAGTCTTTGCACAGCGCTGCAGCCATCAAACCTAGTGGTCCGGCCCCGAGAATAGCCACTGATTTGCCTCTCACGTCAGCTTCTGAGACCGTATGCACGGCATTACCAAAAGCATCGAGCATGGCACCGATGCGTGGAGGAATGATGGATGTGTCGCCGCCTTTACCAAGAAGAATGACATTCTTGTAAGGAACAGTGACGGCCCGGGCGAAGCAACCGTCTAAATGTACGCCCTTTACTTTGACTGATGTGCAGATGTGTTCGCTGCCTGTGCGGCAGAGAAGACAGTGGCCGCAGGCCAGGTGCATTTCGGCAGTGACATAATCGCCCACTTCTACACGCAGATGATCCGGTGCAGCCAAACTACCGTCGCGAGCACCATCGCCGACTTCTTCGACGATGCCGCAAAATTCATGGCCCACTACGATAGGAGAATATTTAACGCCTTCTCCTATATAGCGTTTCATCTCATTGCGAATACCTTCATTCTGAGAACTAGTGAAAATGCTCTTGTCAGTGCCGCATACAGCTGTAGCGAGAACTTTGATTTTGACTTCATCTAACTTTAGTTGGGGCTCCGGATGATTGGTCATCAAAGTCAACCCGTCGCGGTCTAAGTCTTCTTTGATGAGACATTTCATTCCTTTGTTACCTTCTTTGAATTGGTTGCCATTGGTTTCTGTGCTTATTTTGGAACTGGTGGTGGCCATTTGCTCTGTGGTCCTCGCTTGGAAAGTTACAGAAAAGCAACGAAAACAAATTTACTTCACATTACCTATAAAGCTCAAGCCGTACCAAGACGCAGCTTTTAAGCGCATTTTGGCTGTGTATGTACTGAAGATATAGTCCCTTAGCGTTTCTTTAGTTGCCAAGGCAGACTGATGCACCTAAAGTGAATTGCATCACCTCAACAATTTCTTCATTATTCAGAAACGAATTAAACGCCCCCTTTAAGGAAACAGCAATGAACTTTGATCCCGCCTCATTCGAGCATATCGACTTTGACCTCTGCCGACATGTCAGCGCTCAAATCACTTCCATTGAATCTGCCATCGAAAACACCGTCGTAGAAAATATTGTCGCCGGCAGCGGCGGACCAGAGAACAACGAAACCACCGATGCCGGCTTGCGTTTCGTTCGCCACTTGCTCGTCAATTCAAGATCGATGCGCTTTGGTTTCATGCCTAATTTGAAAGATATGCAGCATATCCGCCAAATCGCTCAAGAGTATATTCGCCGTTGCGGCAATGGCCCTCTGGCTCTAGAAACAATGTATCAAGTGATGCAACCTTAAACTAACAACTGCTGCTGACTCGTCATCGTAAAAGCTTTCTCTGCAATTGCTCGATGAACTGCTCAGCAGATAGCTTTGATGGGCTGATAGAACTGATCAATCCCTCACCGTCCGTGCCGAAGCCTGAAACAGTTACGATCGGAATCTGAGGCTTTGCATCTCCAATTGACGCTACGGCATCTACCGCTCCTACAGTCTCGCTGCCAACTATGCACATCTGAGGTGTAAAAGTTTTAAGTGCTGCGCCAATGTTATTCAGTGATGTAACACGATTGACGAGATAGCCGAGGCTGGTCATACGTCGTTTTATGAATGAAGCAAAAAGTTCGTTGTCATCAACTAGAAGCACGGAGCTGGGAGACATCGATGCTTCTTGTTCGTGCGGAAAATGTCCATTCCCATTCAGCTGGAACCAAAAAGTACTGCCTTCACCCAGCACGCTTTCAGCGCCAATTTTGCCACCATGTGATTCTACCAAAGACTTAGCTATAGCAAGACCTACTCCACTTCCTTCTCTCGGTACGCCATCTTCAGCAGCCAATTGTTGAAACCTGAAAAAGAGCTTCGTTAGATTTTCTTCGCGTATTCCAGGACCCTGATCATGTACAGAAAGGCGTACTGAATTGTCTTCTGCGACCAGGCCTCGCAGAGTGACTGTTCCACCTTTGGGTGAATACTTGAGAGCATTTGACGTGAGATTAATTAGAACTTGTGTAATTCGATCGATATCGGCATAGAGATTTAAGTCTTTTGGCAAATCGATAACAATGTGCAAATTATTCTCAGGAATATAATTTTGCAGAGTCTGTTGAACAGAAGTAAACAGACGTCGCACAGAGAAAACATCGAGCTTTAATTCGAATTTCCGATCTTCAAGTTGTTCGACTTCCAAAATATCATTTATCAATCGAAGCAACCGCTGGATGCTGTCCATACCAATGGTCAGCAACTCATCGGCAGATTCCGGCTCATAACTGATCTGTAACAGGCCCAAAGCGCCATTTATTGAGGTAAGAGGAGCTTTGAGTTCGTGGGCCATGATTGAAGAAAGGTCTCTGGCTCTTTGCTGTGCTTCTTTTAAAGGAGTTATATCGCGCTGAAAAGCGATAAAATTTATGATTTTCCCGGCTTCATCTTTAATTGGAGATATTTTCCACTCCAACCAAAAAGGAGAGCCATCCTTCTTATAGTTAATGGCTTCGCCATGAAAATTGGTGCCATTGCGCAAATTTTGCTTCAATCGCGCTAAGACTGCTTTGTCTGTTAACGGGCCCTGATGGATTCTTGGAGAGAGGCCGAGAACCTCAGCCTCTCTGTAGCCCATTAATGCCTCATAACCACGATTACAATATACGAAATGAGGCCCGGGTGAATCCAGCTCTGCGTCGGTTATGCAGACCGACTCCCAGGCTTGTTCTACAGCGGTAGCCAGCAAGTTCATCCTGGCCGTGTCGCGAGCTTTTTCGGTCGCGTCTTTGACGAGGGCATAAACCAGATCCGTATCACTCAACCAGCATTGAAATTCCAGCCGTCGCCCATTTTTGCCGCTCTCAAGTGAAAGAGTTCTCTCCGTGGTAAGCAACCATGTAGATAATTCGCTGCAAATTTCACTGAGATCACCTATGGAGCAAAGACTTTCACCTGCAACGCATCTTGCTCCAAAAAGGTTTGCAGCAGACTCATTACACTCGAGAAGCGTCAGCCCGCGGTCAAAACAGACCATCCCGATAGGAGCATTTTGGAACGGTGCAATTGTTTTCATCTGACGTCCATTTTTAGATATCCCTCACTTATAGCTTAAAAGATGCCGACCCGCATCACCTATACAGGGGAGACGCATAAAGCTCAGGCCTCCCAGCAAGCGGTGTCCGCCAGGGAGCGGTATAGAAAAAATTCACCATATCTATATATTCAAACTCTTGCACATTTGAACTAGTAATGATACTTTGGATAGTGTAGACATTGTTTGCCAGGAATACTCTAGGAATTAGCTATGACATCCGGTATTCATGATCAGATTCACCGGGACCATTTGACTCCAATGCGGCGGCTTTGGCTCTTGCTTCTGGCTGACAAGCAAGACTTAATCGTCCTGATCGTCTACACATTAATTACTGGCTTGGTGTCATTGGCAGTGCCTCTAGCATCTCAAGCTTTAGTCAACACTATCGCTGCCGGCATATTCCTCCAGCCCCTGATAGTCCTTTCCCTTCTTGTTCTAGCCGGACTTTTATTCGCCAGCGTATTGAGAATGATGAAATTATGCCTGGTTGAGAATTTGCAGCAGAGGATTTTCGCGCGCATAACCTTGCTCTTGAGCGAGCGTATACCGTCGATCAAAGCGTCGGCACTTAACAATGAATACATGCCAGAGTTGATCAATAGATTCTTCGATGTAATCACTGTGCAGAAGTCCTGGGGAAAGTTGCTGCTGGAAGGACCTTCCGCACTTCTGCAAGTTCTTATCGGTCTAGTATTGATGGCCTTCTACAGTCCGTTTCTACTGGCTTTCGACGTATTCATTCTCCTATTCATATTTTTTGCCGTGAGCGTGCTCGGCATAGGCGGGCTAAAAACCAGTATTCACGAGTCAGTGCTGAAGTACCGGGTAGCGGAATGGCTTGAGGATATGGGGCGGTGCCAGACCAGTCTGAAAACAAACGGCTTCATTCAGTATCTCGTTAGACGTAGCGACGGCCTGGTGCTCAATTATCTGCAAGCAAGACGAGCCCACTTCGCTGTGCTCTTCAGGCAGGCATTTGGAACCTATTTCTTCCAAGCCATAGCCAGTGCAGGCATTCTTGCAATTGGCGGATGGCTTGTCATAAACCGGGAATTGACATTAGGACAACTTGTGGCGGCAGAACTGGTTATGTTGAACGTACTAAGCGCACTGGAGAAGCTAATCCGCAATTGCGATACCTTTTACGACCTGCTCACAGGATTAGACAAAATCGGTCACGTCAGCGACCTGCCAATCGAGCGGCAGGGTGGCACCGAGCTCTCATACAGTGAAAGAGGTCTCAGCATAAAGTGTATGAAGCTGCGTTTCTCCTATACCAGAAGCGAAATTCTCTCTGGGCTTGATTTACTGATTGAGAGCGGGCAAAAAGCAAGTCTGGTCGGAGCAAGTGGTGCCGGAAAAACAACTCTGGCATCTCTCATCTGCGGTTTGCAGGAGGCTAGCCATGGCACGGTTGAGGTTGGCGGCCATGACGTAAGAGACCTCGACTTGCACAGCCTTAGAAAGCAAGTAGGTTTTGTGGGGGATGTTAATGAAATTTTGGAAGGAACAATAGAAGACAACGTTGGTTTGGGTAGACCCTCAGTTTCCCATCAGGATATTCGTTGGGCGCTTGATACAGCGCAGTTTTCCACTGATCTGATCGATCTCCCGGACGGCATCAACACGATGTTGGTGAGTGGTGGACGCAATCTGTCTCGCGGTCAAGTTCAGCGTCTTTTAATCGCCAGGGCAATAGCAGAAAGACCGAGCCTTCTTATCCTGGACGAAGCATTCACTGGTATAGATGAAAAAACCAAACTGAAGATAATCCATCAATTGTTTTCACCAGAAATCGGTTGGACTGTACTCGACATATCGCATGATGCCGAGGTCGTGATGCGCTCTGACAAAGTTTATGTGCTAAGTGCCGGGGCAATTACGGAGTCTGGTACGCCTCAAGATCTGGCATGGCGCAAGGAAAGTGAGTTTTCAGTACTTTTCCCTGATTTAGCGACACAGATCCGCATGGTTGAGCGACGAAAGACAGAGAGAGTCGGGAGCGAATAATATGAAAATGACCGCCGACAAAGATTTTCAGGCCAACAGCTTCAGTACCAATGAGTACCAGTCGTTGAAGGTTGTAGCTACCTCCGGAGGCTATGGCACGATAGCTGTGCTTTTGACGATTGTGCTTGTAGCACTCAGTGCGATGCTTGTGTATGTCCCCTGGCAGCAGAGCGTCACCGGCAGTGGAAAAATAATCATCCTTTCCCCGATGGAGCGACCACAAAACATCGAAGCTCAAATCCCAGCACGACTAAAAAGTTGGTATGTAAGAGATGGTCAGGTGGTGAAGAAAGGCGAGTTGATTGCCGAGCTTTCTGATATCGATTCTAAATTTCTAGATCCAGAACAAAGCAAGCGCCTGAAGGGGCAAAAGCAAGCACTAACAGCGCGCAGGCAAGCCGCACAGTCAAGACAAAAAGCGCTCGAATATCAGCTAAAGAGCTTGAAGCGCTCTCAGGGAGCGGCTGTACCTTCAGCAGACGAGCGCGCACTGCAAGCAAAAGATCGCATTTGGGCAGCGGAAGAAACTGTGGAAGCGGTACAGCAAAATACTGTTACGACCGATCTCAATTTAAAGCGTATGAGAGAGCTGCATGAAAAGGGTTTGCGATCAAGGCGGGATCTAGAATTGGCAGAGCTGGATAGCACTCGTGCACTGACCGATCTGGATCGAGCACATGCTGCACTGCAGGTATCTAAACGGGATCAAACAGTAGCGGTCCTGGACCAGGACAAAGTGGCGGCTGATACAGATGCTGCCATGAGCAATATAAGTGCTGCCATGGCGGCCGCCCAGGAGACAATAGAATCGACTGCAAGCGAAATCTACAAGCTGGAGATAGACTTGCAAAACGTCAGTTTACGCATGGAGCAGCGAAAAGTATATGCGCCAGCAGCCGGAAGAATCGTACGCCTTATGCGCGTGGGCGCCGGCGAGACCGTAGACGCTGGCATGGTACTGGCTGTGATAGCGCCTGACACTGATGACCTGGCAGCAGAGTTGACAATAAGTGATAATGACGCACCGCTAGTAGCGGTAGGCAGACCGGTTAGATTGCAATTTGCCGGGTGGCCTGCACTGCAATTTGCGGGTTGGCCGTCAATAGCCGTAGGAACCTTTGGTGGCAGGATAGCTGTTATAGATGCGGTGGACGACGGACGCAATCGTTACCGTGTGATAATCAAACCTGACACAGAAGCAATAGCTCAGGGCCGCGACGAACCCTGGCCGAAAGCTAAATTTTTGCGTCCCGGGGCCGAGGTGAGTGGCTGGATCATGCTGGATACTGTGAGCTTGGGATTTGAGCTCTGGCGACAATTCAATGCTTTTCCTCCTACGGTAAGGCCCGAAGAGCTCGGTATGCACAAAACTTTAGAAGGGAACAAGACAGACGTTAAACGCAAGTCAAAGTAGTAGAGAAAGGTACGCAGCGATAATGCGTTTACAAAGAACAAAACAAGAAAAGTTGCCTTCAATACTTAGCGCAATTGTTCTCCTTTCGGTCGCCTGTGCAAGTTCTGCTCAGGGCGATGATTTGGCAAAGCCTCCATCTCCATCTGCACCTCCATCTCCGACAAGTACGCAGAGCCTGCAAGGTAGTGGCAGGAGCCCCGCTCAACTTTCTGCTATCTATCCAACAGCAAGCGGTAACAATGGTGGTAAGACATTCTCCCTCGATTACTTCCTTCAGATTGTTGATAAAAACTATCCGAAATTACAAAGTGCAGATACGGAAAGGCGCATAGCAAGCGCCAAACGATTAGAAAAGTCAGGTGCCTTTGACCCTGTCTTGAATTCGCTCAATGAATATTTGCGAGTACAGGATACGTTCACACCGGGCGTAGCAAAAAATGCCATTCATAATGAATCAAAGATTGACCTGCTAACCCGGTCGGGAATTAAAATGTTCGTTGGGATGAGGTTGAATCCCAACGACACAAAGACACCTTTTGTGCCTACCGGCAAAAGCGGTGAGTACTATGCGGGAATGTCCGTGCCATTACTTCGCGGCTTGAAGATAAACGAAAAGACGGCTGCCGAGCAGCAAGCGAAGCTTGGCGAACCTCTAGCGTCACAAGTTTTTGGAACTGCAAGGTTGGAGGTGCTTTTAAAGGCGGCGGCTGTTTACTATGACTGGGCCGGAGCAAAAGGCCGTATCGATGTTGCTCGCAATCTTGTGAAAATTGCAGAGGCACGAGTTGAGCAAATAAAAGTTCGGGTGGAGAAAGGTGATTTACCAGCGTTGGACATTGCCGAATCTGAGCAAGAAATACAGAGGCGCCAAGCCGCACTTGTCAAAACTGAGCGGGAATTTCAAAAGTCTTCTCTTATGTTGTCAGTTTTCTTGTGGGATGAAAACGGCTTCCCGAAAGCCATTCCGAGCTTCCAGGAGGTACCTGCACTTGCACCAGAGCCTCGTGAATTGAAAGAAGCCGAATGGATGGAGGGAAGAAAATCAGCGCTGCAATTACGTCCCGAATTGAAGAGAATTTCAATAGAACGGGAGCAAGCAAAAGTCGAACTGAGACTAGCGCAGAATATGATCTTGCCGGCCATGGATGCATACTTGCTTCAAGGTGCGGACACCGGTTCTCAGGGCATCGGACCAGTTGTGCGTGGTGGTATGACTGTGTCATTGCCAATTAGACAGCGGACCGCCAGAGGACAAACGCAAGCAGCACAGCTAAAGATTCAAAAGTTGAACCTCGACGAAAGAGCAGAAAAGTTGCGCATTCAAGCTGAAGTTGACGATACTGTTTCAGGAATCAATACATCTTATGAACGCTGGCAGGCGACGCTACTTGAAGTAAGAAAGGCAAAGCAAGTAGAGGACGGCGAACGCTTGCGCTTTGGAGCTGGCGACAGCACCTTATTTTTAGTCAATCAGCGCGAACGATCCTCTGCAGAGGCGCAAATGCGGCTCGTTGAAGTCCATGTCGATTACATGCAGTCGGTGGCTGCCTTTAGAGCCGTGACTTGCCGACTTATGTAGATATGCTAAACTTTGCACAAGTTATTAAGAGGTGGTCGTATGCCTTATAGGGCGGTTGTCAGCGCGGAGATGGCGAAACTATTTGGCGTGCTTTCCCACCCACTTCGGATACGCATAATTGAAGAGTTGAAGCGCGAAGACTTATCTGTCGGCAACCTCAAAGATATATTGGGAATAACCCACTCGGCTGTGTCGCAACAGCTAGCGGTTCTTAGAAGTCATCACCTGGTCGTTGAAATGCGACAAGGTAGAAATGTTTTCTATCATCTTCGTAATCCAAAATTGGCAAGCTGGATCATGGATGGCGTCTCCTTTATCTCTCCAGATGCCTCAGAGATAGAGAAAATGATGTCTGCAATCCAGAGCGTAAAAACAGTTTGGGGACCAGAAGCCAAGCCTCAGCCAGGGCCAAAGAAGCGAACGCCAAAAGCTTGATAGTTACCTCTAGTTCTTTAGTTTGTTAGAAATACTGCCGTTTTGTGATCATCTTGTTTATTCAGTGGCTCAGACCATTGATTCAAAGCAAGTTGAGCTGCCGACTTTAGTAGTTTGGAATCCGAATCATCCGGCAGGATAAGCGGTATTCCCTCCACCAGCCATGGTGCAATAGCTGCTATGGATAGGCTATATAGGACATGCCGACCGTCTCTTCGCTCCTTGATCAAGTTATGAGACTTGAGCAAAGCCAAGTGCTGCGAGACTGCCGATTGCCTTATTTCAAGGATGCCTTGCAAGGAGTTGACGCAAAGTTCGCCGCTTCTGAGCTCGACGATTATTTGCACCCGTACAGGGTGTGATAACACTGAAAAGAGCTTGGCGAGTTGTCGTGCCACTATGGCTCTGTGCGGCATAAAAGCCTCCGCTTGTTTAAATTTATATATATTCATTTATTTGAACATGAAGACATATCAATAGTATCATGCGTGCGTGCTTGACGCAAGAAGGGCTGCATACGACGGTTCCAGGATGATTTACCATTTCGTCACAAGCAGTAGAAGCGTTTGACAGTAGGGGTTGGTCAGCTATACTTACATATATCGCCAGATTGAAATATCTAGATATTTGCACACATTCGCTGAGGTAAAGTTATGACCATGGTCGCAGAACTAACAGCAGAAGAAATTCTTTACGCAACCAACAGCCGCTTAAAGTCGGGATGTATCGATGAACAACCAGGCAAGATCGTTTGGAACCTTGACGAATTGACTCCAGGCGATTGGTTTATTGCTATTCCTTCTGAGCGTCATGACCCGCATGACGACTTGAGTTTGGCTATCGAAAGAGGCGCGCGCGGTTGCATTGTCAATCGTCGCAGCCGTTACGCAGCAGCCGCAAAAGATGCAGTCCTGATTTCCGTACCGGATACCAGGACCGCCCTTCTAGATATAGTTCGTTATTGGCGACATCGCGTGCAGCCGAGAGTGGTCGGTGTGACAGGCAGTAATGGACGCCGTGTGACGATGATGCTGCTCAGCCAACTGCTTCAGAATAACGCAAAAACGCATATTGCTTTCATGGAAAATCTTGGCTGGTTTGGGTGTGTCAGAGAAGTACTTTCCATGCCGCAAGGCACGGATGTTTTGATTTTCGAAGCAGGCGCTGTGGCTAGAGGTGATATCGCGCGCATCGGCAGCGCACTAGATCCGGATCTTGTGGTCTTAACGCAAATTCGTCACCCATTGCCTTCGCCTGAGCGAGAAGCGCTAACCGCCGCACTCTACTGCGAGCTGCTGGAGACACTGCCAGAATTTCCAAATGAAAAACTTGCTGCGGTCATCTATGACAAAAATCCAGCAATGCAAAAACGCGCTGATCAAGTTCTCAAAGACCTGCTTGCCTCAAGACATTCTTTAAGCGGTAAGGGTATTGCCGAAAGACTCTCTGAAAGCGCTCTTCACCAATTGAGCGAAGCGATGCAATCGGCGATCAGTGAGCCCGTATCCAGGGCGGAAGTATGGTGTGCTGTCGAAGCGGCTAAAGCTCTAGGCATGTCCACTTCAGAGCTAGAAGAGATCTTCGAACTTGATGGCCAGGACTTAGGGCACCAGTCCGGGTTGCCTTCCGTAAGGCTGATCGGTTAGTTCGACAAAATCACGCGAGGGAATAATGAGTACAGAATTCTTTATTGCAAGCCAGCTCGGCGCACTATTGACACCAGTGCTGGCAGTTGTTTGCAGTCAAATCGCTTTCAGTGAGAAGTGGCAATCGAAGCTGCTGATCGTCGGTCATATCACGGCCTTTGTTTTTGCAATTATTGCGCTGGTTTCTGTTTTCTGCCAATCAGTTTCAACGCAGGTCGTGCTTGGTGATCGGTGGCTGGAGCTGCAATTAGATCCTGCATCCAGTTGTGTGATAGCGGCAATAACGCTAATCTCTGCTGTGGTAATAGCTTTCAGCGAACGCTATTTAGGCGGCGACAAAACACGCCAAAGCTTTCTCTGTATTCTGTCTTTGTTATCATCCACCGCAGCTGTGCTGGCGGTCTCCGACAGCTTACCCCTGAGCATCATCTGTTGGCACCTTCTGTCACTGGGATTGTGGCGGATCATGTGCTTGCAGCCAGATAGCCGCGAAGCTGCATCTGTTGTCTTGAGACACCACTTGCTGAGCGATGCACTCCTGCTTGCAGCGCTAGTAATCGTTATGAGCTGCAGTGAATGTGTTACTTTCAGCGAGCTGCCCCAGCAGCTTGGGTCTTTTAACGGTCAATTACATCTACTCGGACTGAAGCTGCCGCTGACTATAGGCAATTTGATTTGTTTGCTCCTGATTCTATCATTCAGTATCAAGTCAGCCCTCTTTCCGTTTCATAGATGGCTCCTGGCTACGCTCGATGCACCGACACCGCTGTCTGGTCTATTGCATGCAGGCATAGTGAATGTCTCTGCGGTGGTGGCTTACCGCATGATGCCAGTACTGAATGAATCTCCAGTGGTGCTGCTGCTGTGGGGCGGTCTGGCGGCTATTTCTGTGGTGATAGGCACGCTCAGCATGTCCGCTCAGCCCGACGTGAAGCGCAAGCTGGTGTATTCAACCGTAGGGCAAATGGGATTTATGAGCTTGCAGTGCGCCGCTGGTGCGTTGGGCTTTGCTCTTTTTCACTTGTTAGCTCATGGACTGTTCAAATGCCACATGTTCCTTCAGTCTGGTAGCGCTGTCGCAGAAGGGCTTGCAAAAAGGCGATTTGCCTATACCGTTGAGGCGAAAGAAGGAAAGGGAAAAAAATTGAGGAACCTAGTTTTTATTTTGGCAACAGCACTAGGTTTCTGCTGCGCATTGTTAATAGCCTGCCCCAATTCAGGATGGACGGCTATTTCAGCAATCATCGCAGCCACTGCTATTCTGTGTGCAGTGCCGGCAGTCAATCGTGTCAGCCTTAATTCTCTAGCTCTGTTTTGGTTTTCTGTGCTCGGCCTCGCTTCTGCCAGTGCATTGGGTAGTGTGCAACTGGAGAAGTTATTGCAGACGGAGCATGCCATAACCGGGTGGCTTCTGCCGCTTTGTCTGGCATCATTCGCGGTGATTGCCATGACATTATCGATCGCACGGAAGAGCAGGCTTGCGAGCGCACTGTATGTGCACAGCCTCAACGGTTTCTATACCGAGGAGATCACTTCCGCTTTTTCAAATTGGTTGCGAGTAAGACGAAATTCTCACTGAAAGATGTCTTTCTAAAAATATGAGGAGTAATAAATGAGGGACACCAAAGCAGTTCAGGTTCAGAACCTGAGTGATGCCGTAAGTGAAGCGATGAGTTGTATAAACTCTTTCTATCCGCTAACTAACTTCATAGCATGCAACGCTCTAAAGGGCCTGGAAAAGATTCCATTTGAAAAAGCGATGCGGCGATCCAATGATCTATTCGGTGCCAATGGCTTCCTGCCGCTTTCCGATTACAGAGCGATGTACGAATCCGAACGGATTACACCATCTGACCTAGAAGAATCTTTCCAGAGCCAGGTGCGTAAGGCCACTGTTGGAAACGAACGAGAGCGTACTGTGCTGAACCTCGCTGAGATGCTTGACCGCACAACAGGCTCGCTCTTGGTCTCAATAATAAATCGTCAGATGATCAAGTGGTGCGGCGCGTTTCTTGATCGAACGCAGGCTCAGTGGTCAGATAGCAGCGATAAGCGGAGCTTCTTTCACTTCTGGAAAGACATGGCCAGGCACGACTTGTCAATGTGGTGGCACGGTTGCAGAGATTGGTCGCAGTCGATCAATGAATTATCAGAGTCGTCGCAAGATACTTTGGCAGCATTAGTAGCAGAGCTTGAAATCCAACCACAGGATGCCGCGCCATACTTTAGAAGACACTTAACTCAATTGCCGGGCTTTGCCAGTTATCTCAAATGGAAAGAGATAGAAAACGGAGAAGCAGGCATTCTTGCCGATTATTTAGCAATAAGGCTGTTCTATGAAAAGATGCTGTCGCAGGTCGTCGCTAAGCGCTGGTATAAATGTGCTGACTTAGGTCTTGTCCGCAATCTTCTCAAGTCAGAACATGCAGTCCCGAGCAGTGCTAGCGAGGGCGACGACTACGGTCCGGTCTGGCAAGATGCTTATGAGCTTAACTACCGCAACAAACTACTTTCATCGTTGAATGTAAAGGCAGCATCAGACAAAATAGCTTGCTGTCAGATGGTCTTCTGCATTGATGTGCGCTCTGAGCCGATTCGCCGAGAGTTGGAGCAGTTAGGACCATACTCAACGTACGGATTTGCCGGTTTTTTCGCCATGCCAATGCGTTTGAAAGAATTAGGAAGCGCAATGTCTTTCGACCTCTGCCCAGTTTTGCTTAAACCTGAAAAAGAAGTCTGCGAGACGGCTAGCGTTGCCGAGAAAGCTAAAACGATGAGCTGGCAAGCTCTTGACGTATCTGCGTTGCAGCTCAAGAAGAGACTGAAGTGCAGTCTTGCCGGTGCCTTTGGACTTGTGGAGCTGCTTGGGCTCTGGTCGTCGATACCGCTTCTGGCAAAGACATTCTTTCCTGAACTTTTGCACCGGGTCTCGCTTCAACTGGACAACATTTGGGGGGGGAAAGGCTCGACGAAGCTTGACTCATCTGAATTTTCACTCGACGAAAAGACTTCGCTTGCCGAAGGCGCCTTGAATGGAATCGGGTTTACACATTTTGGCAAAGTGATGGTATTTTGCGGCCACAAAAGCTCTTCAGTCAACAACCCCTACGCCTCATCTCTAGATTGTGGAGCGTGCGGCGGGAATGCAGGCGGTTTTAGCGCCCGGCTGGCAGCCGATGTTCTTAATGACCAAACGGTGCGAGCTCAGCTTGCAGTCAAAGGCATTCGTGTTCCCGACGATACGCTCTTCATAGCAGCAGAGCACGACACGACGACCGATCTTTTCACGTTTTATGACGCAGAAAATCTATCTGAAGATCACCACATAATTATCAATCAATTAAAAGATGACCTTAGTGTTGCAGGTACGGCTGTTCGTAGCAGACGAGCAGCAACACTTCCGCAAAGCTGCCTGACAGTATTAAACAATCCTCTCAAGCGATCTCACGATTGGGCACAAATAGCACCAGAATGGGGATTAGCTGGTAACGCGGCATTCCTCGCGGCGCCAAGAAGCCTGAGCAAAGATTCAGACCTTGAGGGACGCGTGTTTCTGCACTCTTATCAGTACGAAAACGACAGTGACCGCAAAGTGCTCGAGCTGATTATGACAGCACCGCTTGTGGTGGCACAATGGATCAACATTCAGTACTACCTGTCAACTATGGACAATAAAGTCTTCGGCAGTGGTAGTAAGGTTTTGCATAACGTCATCGGAGACTTCGGCGTCATGCAGGGAGCGCAAAGCGACCTAAAAATTGGATTGCCGTTGCAATCAGTAATGGCTAGTGAAGGGTTTAGGCATGAGCCGATGCGCTTGCTTGCCATAATTAGGGCACCACTCACCTCAATCGACGACGTTTTGAATAAGTATGTCGAAGTAAGGAACCTTGTGTCAAACCGCTGGATTAGACTGATTGCGCTCGATCCTTTAACGGAGGAATTTTACGAAGCAGACGATGTCGGCAAGTGGCGCCAAATCAAACGATGCCAGTCAGCAACTTCAGCGGCGAGATTAGACAACAATGAGTTTTCAGTTTTCGCTTAAGATGAGGGCTTTAAGTGTAAACCGATATCGGGGCAAGACAGCCGTATTAGCCACCAAGCACGAGAAGCTTTGGGCAATCGAAAAGCCTATGCTGACTGGTCTGGGCATGAGTCTCATTTCTCCACCTGGAATTGATACAGATGCCCTGGGGACTTTTAGCGGAGAAGTAGAGCGCGATGGTACCCCACTTGAGACGGCGATACGAAAAGCCCGGCTGGGGATGTCGATAACAAAACTGCCATTTGGTTTCGCCAATGAAGGTAGCTTTGGTCCTCACCCGCAGTTAATCTTTATTCCTGGAAACCAAGAATTCATGGTCTTTATTGATGACGAGCTTGGAATTGAAATAGCGGAGCAGACCATATCAACAGAAACAAATTACAATCACACTAACGTATCCTCAATAGCAGCAGCAGCAGCGTTTCTAGAGCAGGTCCGTTTTCCTTCTCATGGTTTAATCGTGCTACCGCACAATCAAAAGAGGTCACGGCCAGAGAAAGCAGGAGGAGCATTTTCTGGAAAAGAGCCCCTCACTTTAATCAAAGGCATTCGCGATCGGGCGACTCTGGAAGAAGCCATAGAATTTTGCAAGTCTCAGTCCAATGACGGATTGGCACGGATAGAAACAGATATGCGGGCGCACATGAATCCACTGAGACAGCGCGTGATTCGCAGGTTGGCGATTAAGCTGGCGCGTCGACTGCAACGGGCTTGTGCACAATGCGAGTGCCCTGGCTGGGGTATAACAGGGGTGGCGGGCAGTTTGCCTTGCGAAGACTGCGGGTATCCATCGCAGGAAGCACCCGCCTTCGAGATCCATTCTTGTTCTAAATGCAGCTACAGTCAAAAACTGCCTCGCCGAGACGGGCTTACGCTTGTCGAGGCAACTTACTGTCAGCGTTGTAATCCATAGTGAAAACGCGTTATTGCTTGCAACTGGTGGTGCGAGTGTCGACGAATCTGGCACTTGCCGGGTCATAAGCGTGCAATTGATCAGTAGAATCATCGTAAAGCCAGGCGTGTAGCTGAATATCGTACTTCGCTGCTAGCTCTTTCATTGTGTCAGATTGCGCGAGTATGCGAATATCGTTAAGCACCGCCCTTCGAGCAAGCTCGTCAACAGAATTATATAGTTTGGAATCCTGTTTATCCGGGCGTTCTTCGTCTTCCATGAACCAACTCAGGAACCGACAACGAGAATGGCCATACATCACGACATGATTCGTCCTGGTTCTTTCAATCAGGAAAGTCAGCTGTGCGTCACCAGGAATTTTGTGAGTTCCGAAGTTTTGCAGAATCAGCACATCAGCCGCGGGGGAAATTCTGGGCAGGCATAGCCCCATTTCAGAACAAGCTATCACCACTGGATTTTGAATTTCGCCACTATGCAAGCCAGCAAAAAGTTGCTGGTCGTCGAAATAGGATATCTGTGGCTCGCCCGTAATTAAGTCGGCGGCGTTGAAATCAATAATCGGAAATCCCTCGTGCTCTTCGTCGATAAATAATTTTTCAAAACAGAGCATACAAACAATAAATACTTCTCGTCCGTGGGATCTTTCACGCACCACTTTGCGAGGGGCGTTTGCAAAAACGTTACAGCCACAGCCAGGGCACAAGTTTTCTTTTTTCATTAATAGGCCGTGGCAGAGTAAATCGCGTCCGGGTCATCGCATGACAGAAAGAGATCCACAAGAAGGTTTTTAAACTTCTTCAATAGGTTCTTTTTCTTGTGACCGGATACTTCGGTGGGAGCGACGATATTTGCTGGAGCCTGGGAGAGCTTGTGAGTCAACATTGGCAAGCAACCTCATTAATGCAAAAATTTGAATATTTGAAAATTTGCTTTTCTGTATATCATGATACTATCAAACGTTGGAATTGTCCAAACCATTTAGCGGGTCAAGCAAAGACGCGAACTTTAAGAGATGGGCTATGCTCGGAGATACGGATTTGAACTATTGCAATTTTTACTCAGCTCTAGTGTTGCTCTTTGCCCTTGACCTGTTTTTTTTCGTTCCAATAGGACGATGGCTCTTTTCAGACATCGACGAAGAAAATGCTCCGGCGCTGTCGCGATCTCGTCTGCTGTTCGGAGCCTGGGCCTTGGCAATCGTTGCATCAGCCTTTACCCCGGCGCTGCCAAAGCTCGCAGCCTTGATTTTTCTCTGGGGACTTTTTCGCTGGCTATTTATCGACCAGAGATGGAAAAGTGTCCGGAGAGGATGTGGTGCACCTGGCTTCATGTCTCACTGGGCAGTACGCTACCTAGCACTTTTTGAGCTCTTTCGCCTGATAGACCCTTCCGCTCGAATCGGTGCTGCGCTTTGGGAAGCTTACCGGGTCGACTTTGGACTTATTATGGTCTGTGCCGGTTGCTACAAAGTCCTTTCCGGTTACACCCGCGACGAAGGCATGGAGTACGGACGAGTCAATCCGATGTGGGGTCACCACTGGCGGTTTTTCTCAAAAAAAAATCCTTTTGGCTTTTATCCAAAACTGATGAATTGCGTCGCCTGCATTGTCGAGATCATCTCAGGTTTTTTTATTCTGTCGCCAAATTCCGCTCTCCAGACTATGGGCGCCCTAGCGATCACTCTCAGTTTTTTTTATGTTTCCTGTTTCATTAGACTTGGAAGACTTGCCTTTCTCATGGCTATTTTACCTTTCCTGATATGGCCCGGTGTTAGAGCCGGAGCGGTTGAACCCCAGGCAGCGCTCTGCATAACTCCGTGGATGGCCTCCTGCATCATCTCCAGTATCTATGCTTACATCTTCGCCTTGCCCGTGCTTAAGGCGATCCAGTACTACAATTACCTTTCGCAGAAGTCGCTTCCGGGTGGCTTGCAGAAACTATTTGATCGCTTCATGAACTGGGTGCCAATTATCATTTGGAGAGTTTTCACGGCAGACTTAGTAAATTTCTACGTCCGAATCTTTGCTGTAGGACCTACTTTTTCCGACGGGCGGATGACGGTCCTCGATGAGTCCACCTATGACTTGCGGCAGAAAGGACCAATTCTTCTAAAACTTCGTTTTCTGCACGTCTGTGAGTCCATCACTCTGTCAAGTCTTTTCACTACCCTCAAATACTTCAATGGTAATTGGGGCCTATTTGAGAAAAAACTCTCTTCATATTCCAGATCGATCATTGGTGCTATGAATTTGAGAGACCAAGGACAGGTTTGTCAGCTTCATTACGAATATGTTTCTATTGTCAAGAAAGAAAACTCCATGTTCGCCTATCCTCACGTCGCCACCTTCATATGGGACAGAAAAACAAATAAGGTAATACTTGAGAAAATCGACGTCGATTTCGATCCATCAGCACTCTCTCGTCACTCGCCGATAAAGCAGGCCGCCGCGCCTGGAACTTATCTGTCTTCCAGCCGTTAGCTTTCTAATGACTGGACCGAAGACCTAGCACATTCAGCGCCGTCTGATTGAAAAAAAATTGCTGCATATTTGCAATTTCTTAGATATATGCACATGCAAAACTTTATGAGATAATGCGATGGAATTCTAGAAGACTAGGCGATATGCCTGACAGGTTTTGAGTAGGCGTGGAGGAAGTGGCGCAGTGCAGCGACAAAGAAAAGAAGAGTTAGCAAGCAAGAGCGCCTGTGAACTCGGTTTGATTATGGTTCGCAAGGAACTGCCAAGTCAGCCGTTCTGCATTTATGGCGATATTGCGTCAATGCAATTAGCTCTTAATGAGGTGCAAGACTGGGCTCGGCAATTTGTTTGTGCCGGCGGCCGATTGATAGTTCTAACAGACGCTCATTCGCAAACAGTGGAAGTAACTAAAACTGACTTGCTGCTACTTTTGTCAGCCGTTTCTGAAGCGCGGTCACAAGACATACACGAAGCGTTAGCGATCGCTACTAGTGGGGACGTTTTGCTCTTAATCAGCACACGCGAAAGCAGCCGACAGCCAAAAATTAGTGATTATGCAGAGCTGCAGCGGGCCCTTAACGGGGTCGATCTTCCTGGTGAATATCTTGAACATTTCGATGCCTGAATCAGTTAAATCAACAAGCCAGCAATGAGGAGAATTTATTATGTCCGAGACATACCCCAGTAGCACCTTGGCGCTTACAAGTCTCACAACGGTGCCGATAACTGTAGCGCGAGGCGATGGAATAGGCCCCGAAATTATGGAGGCGACATTGCGAATTCTCAAGGAGGCAGGCGCGCGGCTTGATATTGAAGAAATAGAAATCGGCGAGCAAGTTTATCTGAAGGGTACCAGCTCCGGCATAGAACCAGAGTCGTGGGAATCACTGAGACGCACCAAGGTGTTCCTGAAGGCACCAATTACCACTCCGCAAGGCGGCGGTTTCAAGAGCCTAAATGTGACTACGCGCAAGACTCTGGGATTGTTTGCAAATGTCCGACCCTGCGTTTCATTCGCTCCATTTGTCGATACAAAACATCCGAATATGAACGTAGTAATCGTTCGGGAAAATGAAGAGGACCTTTACGCCGGCATTGAGCACCGCCAATCAGCTGATGTCTACCAATGTCTCAAACTGATCACGCGTCCAGGCACAGAAAAGATCGTCCGATACGCTTTTGAATACGCCAAAGCCAATAACCGGAAGAAGGTCACTTGCTTCACCAAGGACAATATCATGAAGCTGACCGACGGGCTGTTTCACAAAGTTTTTGACGAAGTTGCAGCAAATTATCCAGAGATTGAAAACGAACACTGGATTGTTGACATAGGAGCGGCTAAGCTCGCCGATTCACCAGAAACATTTGATGTGATCGTGATGCCTAATTTGTATGGCGATATTCTGTCTGACGTAGCGGCTCAAATAGCTGGTTCGGTTGGGTTGGCTGGTTCTGCGAATATCGGCGAACACTGTGCAATGTTTGAAGCCATTCATGGGTCTGCTCCGCGCCGAGCCGGACAAAACCTGGCGAATCCATCCGGATTATTGCTCGGGGCCGTCATGATGCTTGTTCATATTGGGCAGCCAGAGGTTGCTGAGCGCGTTCACAATGCCTGGCTAAAGACCATAGAAGATGGAATCCACACCTATGATATTTTCGCCGAAGGAGTGAGCAAGCAGAAGGTTGGCACGAGAGAATTTGCAAATGCAGTTATCGAGCGCCTATGTCAAAGCCCAACGGTCCTTAAGTCGGCCAAGTATGAGACAAAGGAAGTAGGATCGGGTGTAGAGCAATTTGACAAAGCTGACATCGTTCAACCGGTCAAAGAAACGATTGGTGTTGATGTTTTCCTTCACTGGAATACGGGAACAACTGCCGATCTCGGCTCCGCCATTTCAGAGTTAGGTGCAAGCAATCTCAAACTCAAGATGATCACGAACCGCGGCGTCAAGGTGTGGCCGGAAGGCTTTCCTGAGACGTTTTGTGTGGATCACTGGCGCTGCCGGTTTGTGTCGCCGACACTCGAAGCGATCAGCCACAATGACATAATCGCTCTTTTAGCCAGGGTTTCTGCCGCAGGCTTCGATTTTATCAAAACAGAGAATTTATGCACTTTTGATGGAGAGCGCGCCTATTCCCTTGGGCAAGGGGAATAATTGATGTCATTGACCTTCTGGTCCACTCAAAACTCCTCCTCCGAATCAGCCTTGAACTGCACCTCGGTCGTTGAATAGGATGGAAGTAAAAGTTGTTAGAACCAGAAAAGTCACTGTCGATAGTATCACTCTGCATGAGCTGCTTGATGAAACTCCATTTGAATTTGGTGAAGGAAATGTTCTTGCAATAACATCCAAAATCGTCTCAATTTGCCAGGGAAGGACGATCAACAACTCAGTCGCCGACAAACTGGACCTTATAAAAAGTGAGTCAGATTACTTCCTTCCGGTTGAAAGCAATAAATATGGCATTTGCCTGACTATCAAAGACAACCGCCTAATTCCGAGCGCCGGTATCGATGAATCAAATTCTAATGGGCACTATGTTCTCTGGCCTGCAGATGCGCAGCGAGTGGCAAATGATTTGCGCGATTATCTAATCAGCAGGTTTGGCTGTCGTCGCGCCGGTGTGATCATCACCGATAGCACTACGGCACCACTGAGGTCGGGGGTAACGGGAATTTGCCTAGTTCATAGCGGATTCAAGGCGGTGCGCAATTTAATCGGCACTCCCGATATTTTCGGCTGCTTGTTAAAAGTGACGAAGGTGAATGTTGCCGATGGATTAGCCGCAGCTGCTGTGCTGTGCATGGGGGAGTCCAACGAGCAAACTCCTTTGGCTATCGTCTCCAAGCTCCCATTTGTTGATTTCCAGGATCGAGAGCCAACCAGCGAAGAAATCGCCGAACTCAAAATCGCAACGAACGATGATCTCTACGGTTCATTGCTGAACAGTGTGTCGTGGTGCGAGGGCGACAGCAATGCTTCCGTGTTCATAGACCAAAAGGAGAGCAAAACCTAAAGTCGATTTTCTCCGGGAGGCTCAACCCCGTGTCTTGGTTGAGAGAAAAGTCCGTTTCTGCGCTGCAAGCTGCTGTCCTTCTAAGCGACCTTGCAAACGAACCAGCTGTGCTGGCAAATAAAGCAATTGCTCGTTGCGGCGAAACAACTTAGGAGATAATTCGGACAAAATTGGGACAACTAACGCGCTGTCGGATTGGCAATCAACTGTTCAAGGGCACTCTGATATTGCAAAGGTTCCATGTAGCCACTGAGCCGGCCAATGAACTTACCGTGCGTATCAAAGACAAGCGAGCACGGAAAACCGTGAACATTGTATTTAGCGGCGGCATCGCGCGATTCTTGTGAGCCTTCGGCATTGATTTTGACGCAGACAAATTTGCTCTTCAGATATTTGACCATCCCCGCGTCGGCAAAAGTATCTTTATCGAGCTTTTTGCACCAGCCGCACCAGTCGGTATAGACATCGGCCAACACATACTTATCTTTACCTTTCGCTTCAGACAGACCGGCGCTCAAGCTGTTTTTCCAGCCCAGGCCACCGGCGGCCGCTGCTGAAAAATGGCCGTCACCGCTATATGTACCGGGATAGAAGACCATTGAGTTGACTACACCAACCGCCAGTGCCACTGAACTAACAACTAAAAGTACGGTGCGAGCTCCTAAACTTTTTGAACGTTTCATGGTCTTTCCTTTGAAGTAAATTTACTGAGTCCGTGATCCAGGGGACGATGGCCGAACTATTTTGTTTCTGCTGTAGGGTACATCCAATACTTCTGCTTCCACGACTTTTAGGGGCGGAAAACCGCATTTTAAGAATTTGTCGTGAAAGTCCAGGAGGCTGAATTTGTCGCCCATTTTGGCTTTGTACCGGTCACGAATTGCCAAAATTTTCAGTTTACCCAGGGTGTAGACCAGATAAGTCGGATCTTTGGTGCCGCGCTTGGTTTCACGCTCGGCGTTGGCTTTTTCCATAAAACCTTCTTCTTCAAAGAATTTTATGCCCTGATTGTAAGTCATGCTGCGTGTGTGCATCTCGATGCCGACTATATAACGGCAGGCCCGCAATAGTGCATCGTGCACCTGAATCATCGCTAATTTTTTCTGAGCCATGGTGTCACCGGGCGAAATGGCGGCCGGCAGCCCCTCTTCAATCATCATCTCTTCGCAGTAATGGGCCCAACCCTCAGCGTTCGATGAACAGCCTAAAAGTTTGCGCACTTTGGATGGTGCATGCTTGACCCATAGGAACTGTACGTAATGACCGGGGTAAGCCTCATGCACACTGGTATTGATTAAATCGGGATAACTGAAGAAACGCATATGTTCTTCGATGTGTTTTTTGTCCCATTCAGGTTCGACGGGGGTGACGTAGTAAAAAGCTTCTTTAGCTTTGTCTTCGTAAGGCCCGGGCGTATCCATCGAAGCAAAAGTGAGAGCACGCATGAATGACGGGCTTTCAGCCACTGTCACTCTATCGGTCGATGGGATGGTGGCAATCTTTTTGTCCACCACAAATTTGGAGATGCGGTCAAGCACGTCGGCAGTGGCAGGAACCAATTTATCAGGGCTGGGATGATCACTGGCAATGTTGTCAAAACATTCTCTGACACTGACTTTGGGATCGATCTCATGTGCCAGATCTTTGAAGCGCACCTGCAGTCTCTTCAGTTCCTTATAGCCACTAGCGAGAATGACATCAAGTTTTTCGTCTTCCATTTCGTCGTATGCAAGTTTCTTTGCATAGGCATCGGCACCAATAGGGAATTTGCCTTTTGCTTTCGGCATCACTTTCTCTTTAATGAATACCTGATAGTCGCCCAGGGCAGCGATGAGCTTTTCGTTGGCTCTGTTGAAGCGATCTTTTAAGGCCGGATCAGCATCTCTGAATGCATCAGGGATAGTTTTCTTGAACAGATCAACAGTGCCTGGCAATTGCTCCAGAGCAATCTGGCAATAAATTGGCGGCACCTCATCTGGTATCAGATTGGCCTTGCCGGCTTCAAGCACTGCAGGTGCTTTCTCGATGCGCGCAATTGCCGAAGCAAAGCGTTCATTGACTGGGGCAAAATTGCGCTTGGCCAGAGCAAAAACACTGTCGGCAATCAGTGAGGGGTATTTGTCGGGGTCGCGTTCAAGGCTATGTAGTTGTTGTAAATCCAGCAGATTTGCCGAAATGTTGGCCTCAATCATTGCCAGGTCGAGACGTTTATCGCGCTCTAGCTGGTTAAAATCCGGATTGGCAAATTTTTCTCGGAAACTGACTAAACTTTTTTCAAATTTGCTCAAGGCGGCAGCGGATAAATCTTCTAATTGAGCATCATATTGATGAAAACCAGATTGAGTACCCCAGGATGGACTGTTGGCAAAAGCAGTAGCGAAATACTCTTCAACTAAACGCGCGTACTCAGTGTCAGGAAAAGGTCCGTGACTTTGTTCACCAACAGTAAAAACGGGTGCATCGCGATTAGGAGCCACAACCTTCTGGAAACCAGATCTCTGGAGTTGAATCTTGTCTACAACGTCAGCACCCGTAGAACCGTCGAGCTTGATTACTTGCACCTGTGCACCGGCGTCATGATAAAGCTGCGACAAAAATGACAATGTCAGCATAAAGCTAGCTACGGACCTCTTGATCCCAGTACGAAAAGCAGACGGCAAAGGCAAAGACATAAAACACCAGATCAGTAGATTTGAACTTAAAGGCTTAAGTGAACTAAGGATAATCTGAAGCATGGCAGATTTCCATATAAAGAAACAATTGAGAATGCTCAGGGGCAGGAAATTAAGAGTCAAACTACCCTGATATAACGTGCTTTTCGTTAAGTAGAAGCGATTCTTATTAACAATTGGGGAAGCATCTGCCATATGTAGGTAGAATCTTTGAGTTAGGGATACCCAGAAGGTTTTATGTCCGCCGGTTTAAACATTTATGTATTGGTCAAGCAGGTACCAGATACCGGGTCTAAAGCCGGTCTCAACCCTGACGGAACCATTGACAGAGCAAAAGCCAAGCGCATGCTCAACCCGTTCGATCGTTTCGCCTTGCAAGCAGCTTTGCATGCCAAGCGCACATATGGCGGCAAAGTCACAGCCATATCCATGGGGCCGCCACCGGCGGTAGAAATTCTCCTGGAAACCCTTGAGCACGGTGTTGACGAAGCTTATCTACTTTCAGATCGAAGGCTGGCTGCTTCCGACACACTGGCTACTGCTTACGCTCTTTATAAAGTCTTGAACTTCATCGGCAAGCCCGATTTGATTTTCTGCGGTTTGCAGACTACCGACGGTGATACCGCACAAGTTGGCCCGCAGTTAGCCGAGCGTCTTGGTCTACCCCAGGTCACTTATTGTGAAGACTTCCATATGGAAGACGGCAAAGTGCACGCCCGGCGGATTATTGAGGGCGGTTATCAGAAAGTCGTAGCTGAAACACCACTCCTGATCACTGTCGCCAATTCCTATCATCCGCTTGAATACAAATCTTTCAGAGGCGCCTACCGCGTAAGACGATTGGCACGGGACCAGGAAGAGATGAAGAAATTTATTCATACTATCGATCTTGATCTGGTGGGCGCCGATCCGGATCGCACCGGACTCAAAGGTTCTCCAACAATCGTTGCCTGGACCGAAAAAGTTGGTGAACTGGGCGGAAGTTGCGTCATGCATGAGGGTCAATCAGCCCATGAGCTGATTCAAGAAGTAATTTTAGCTAGTGCTCTCAATCAGTTTTTAGTCCCCAGTAGCAGCACTAAATAGTAGTCACAGTAAGCAGTAAGTAAGAAAGTAGCCGGCATCCAATGAAGCGTAAACAAAGAAATGAGTGAACAGCCTGATGTATCAGCTTTTTGTCCTAAGGGAGATGTGCTCGTCATTGCCGAGCAGATCTTGGGAGATTTGCAACCGGTAACTTTAGAGTTGCTCGGCGCCGGCCGTATCTTGGCCGACAAAATGGAACGCAACTTGAAGTGCCTGGTGCTCGGTCATAACCTTGGCGATATACCTCAGAAATTGATCGAAGCCGGTGCTGATGAGGTTTTTGTCGCTGATGACCAGGAACTTTATTTGTACCGCACTCTGCCTTACAGAAGAGTAGTAGTAGACTTTCTAGAGTCCCTGCCAGAACCACCTCACACTTGTTTGCTGGGCTCTACCACCACCGGTCGCGATCTGGCACCGCGCATTTCCGCCCATTTCGAAACCGGTTTGACAGCTGACTGCACCGAACTCGATATCGGACCTTACGATCACAAAAACAAAGTCGACCCGAGCAAGATTGGTCTTTACCCCAATTGTCTTTATGCCATTCGCCCAAGTTTCGGTGAAAGTTTGAAGGCCAGAATTCTTGGACCCTGGAAAAACCCACAAATGGCCACTACCCGGCCTGGTGTGATGACACCAAATAAAAATGAACCAGGCCGCAAAGGCAAAATTACATCAGTTCCTGTGAACCTGCAGCCTGACGATTATCGTTTAATCGTGGCCGACACTGTTCGCGAAGTAGCCAAAGGGATCAAACTGACGGAAGCTGATGTCATCATCGGTGGTGGCTATGGCCTCGGTAGCGCTGATGGTTTTGACCTCTTGAAACAACTGGCCGATGTCTTTGAAAACTCCGCTATTGGCGCGTCACGCAAAGTCGTTGACCTGGGCTGGATTCCTTATCAGCATCAGGTCGGTCAAACTGGCAAAACAGTGCGACCAAAACTTTATATCGCTTGTGGAATCTCAGGGGCCATTCAGCACCGGGTGGGTATGTCGAAATCAGGACTGATCATTGCTATCAATAAAGATCCTGATTCACCGATTTTCAAATTTGCTCATCACGGTATCGTCGGTGATATCTATCAGATCATTCCTGAAATGATCAAACAGTTCGCGGAAATCCAGTCAGGACGGGGGGTAAAGGCAGTTGTCGGAACGCATTGAGTATGACCTACTTTTGGTCGGTGGTAGCCCGTCAAACCTTACACTGGCTTATCGATTTCTTGAATTAGCCAAAGAAAGCGGTAAAAAATTTAGCATCGCTATTCTCGAGAAGAGCAAAGATTTCGGTGCCCACATTTTAAGTGGTGCCGTCACTAATCCTCATATTATCGAAAAAGTTTGGCCCAACTATAAAGAGATGGGTTTCCCTATCGAAGCCACTTGCACTGAGTCTAATTTCTCAGTGCTAGGTACAGAAAAAAAATGGGATATTCCACCAAGCCTTTATCCAAAATCATTCGATAAAAAGGGCTATCTGGTTTTAACTCTGAGCTATGTAGTTAATTGGATGGCCAATCAACTGCAAGAAAAAGCAAAAGATGTGCCAAACGTCACTATCGATCTTTTCACAGGTTTTGCCGCGCACTCTGTAGTCTTTGAAGATGGACGGGTTGTCGGTGTTTCTGTTACCGAAGAAGCTAAAACCGAAGAAGATTATGTCTACGGCAAATTCACTTGTTTCGGCGACAAAGGTTTTATTTCTCGCGACGTCATTGATCATTTCAAACTGCGCGACAACCCACAAATTTGGTCTGTGGGTGTAAAAGAAGTCTGGCAAATGAATGAGAGTGCGCAAGGCAAAGTCTGGCACACGCTTGGATGGCCGCTTTTAGAAGGCACATTCGGCGGTGGATTTGTCTACGGTATGAAAGACAATAAGCTTACCGTAGGCATGGTAATCAGCCTGGATAGCCAGGATCCCAACATGAATCCGCAACAGAAGTTGCAAGAATACAAAAAGCATCCTTTCATTCAGAAACTGATCAATGGCGGCAAACTATTAAAGTATGGTGCTGCGGTCTTGCCTGAAGGCGGCTATTACAGCTTGCCCAAAAAATTCTATGTGCCGGGAGCAATCTTGCTCGGCGACGCTTTGGGCGTACTGGACGTCAAATATCTGGCCGGTATTGACCGCTCTATGGAATGCGGTTACGTCGGCGCTAAAGTTTTGCACGATGCGCTGGTTGCCGGCGATACTTCAGAAGCTTCCCTGGCACCTTATCAAAAAGAATTGGAAGACGGATTTGTCATCAAAGAGTCTTACAAAAATCGTTATTTCCGCTGGGCATTTATCGAAAATCCCAAGCTGTTAGGCCGTTATCTGCCTGATATAGCCAAGAGTATCGACAAGTCCAATGCCTGGATAGGCATGCTCAAAGTCGGCTTTAAAAATCCGCTTGGTGCCACCAAAGACGGTGTGCGTTCGCTTTCGCTGATTGAAGGCAAAATCGATATTGGCCCAATCAAATACGTAGAAGACTACAAGCATATTATTCCGGCCTGGGTGCCGCCTAAATATGATGAGCCGCAAAATTACGAGAAAGCGACCATTTACTCAAGAGTAGATGCGGTTTTCTATGCTTCAACCAAGTATCACGAAGGCAATAATCACATTGATGAATTCAATGCCAATACTTGTGTGCGTTGCATCGGCACATACGAAGCCCTGGGCAAAACCACACCCTGCGTGGCAGATTGCACCGCAGAAGTGCACAGAGTTGATATCATCGACGATGTGCGCAAACACGGTATGTCGCTTGAAAATTGCGTTCATTGCCGTACTTGCGAAATAGTTTGTCCTGAAGTCAATTTGCGCGTTAAACCAACTGCTCAAGGAAGCGGACCCGATTTCCTCGGTCTCTAATTAGCGACTTTCTTTAACTAGCCCATTGCCGCCGATTATTCTTGTGGTTTTTCCGGAAGCTCTGCTGCTGAGTCTGCTTGCGGCTTGACGCTGTAGTCGACCTCAACTCCAGCTGCGCGGTCGCTCTTGATAGCTGGGAAATACTTGACGATTTTGTCACCGCGACCGGCCCCGAATAATAGACCGAGAGCAAACCAGCCGGCCTGTCGCAGGGTGGTAAAACGATCGGGCACGGTAGAGGCAGTGAACAAGTCTCCGCCCATTAAAATCGCCGTCACCAGCGCCAGGGCGCTACTGGCAACAATGGCCATGCGAATGGTCAATCCCGGCTTGCCCAAATAAAGAATCAACAGTCCTGTGACAAAACCGGCTACCGAAAGACCGGCGTAAAATAACTTGATTGTTAAAATTGCAGTTTCTGCTTCTGACATAGGTTCAAATTACCACAGTGAGATTCTGGCTGCGTGTTTTCTTATACAATATTGCCAGACAATAGCTTTGAAAAGATCGGGAGAAAGAGCAATGGAACCGCAAAAAACAGGCGACGCAAATTTCAAAGCGAACATTGGCGAAATGAGACAACGTGCTCGCCAGAATGTTGAAAAAGGCGCCGTCACCGCAGATTATGAATGCGACCCTGAAGAAATCGTCAAGATTCTCAACGAAGCCCTGGCCACCGAACTAGTTTGCGTGATGCGCTATCGTCGACATTTTTACATGGCTAAAGGCATGAATTCAGAATCTGTCGCTGAAGAATTCTTGGCCCATTCAAATGAAGAGCTTGGCCATGCAGATAAGGTAGCTCAGAGAATTACTCAACTCGGCGGCGAACCTGATCTTAATCCTGATACATTGACCACCCGCAGCCACGCTGAGTATGTACCAGGCAAAGATTTGAAAGACATGATCAAAGAAAATCTGGTGGCAGAAAGAGTGGCGATCGAATCTTATCGCTCGATGATCGAATTTATCGGCACCAAAGATCCAACTACTAGAAGAATGTTGGAAGAAATTCTCGCCGTAGAAGAAGAGCATGCCGACGACATGGCTAATTTACTGCAATAAATACGCCGTACTACTTTTTTTGAGCGATTGCTTCAGCAAGCAACTGAGTAAACTGACCTACCCAGGTCTCAACATTTTCAAAGTTTTTGCCGTAATCGAAGACTACATTTTTTGAACGCGGCCGACTGGTCACTTTGATTTTCCAGTGATTTTCAGCCAGCGGGTTTAACTCCACTTCCATCTCTTCACCGCTGGATCGCCAGCTAGGGCCACTGGCAGCTCTGGTGATCATATGTTCCACATCGTCTGACACGCGTGTTACGTATGGCACCACAAGCAGTGCCTGACGAGCGGCGTGTAAAACTTGCTTGCCTGTGCCGACAATCTCCAGTTCACGAATTTGTTCAAGATCCCAAATTTGTCGATAGCGGCCTTTGTTGAGAAAGACGTGGGCGCTTAAATCTAATGGTAAGAGTACAGCCACCATAAAAACCGCAAAGATAGCGCCAATTGTGAGCCCGGCCATAAGGCCATAACGAAAGGCATTAGGTTTGTCAGTATTGGTCAAAACAAAAATCATGATGAGCAAGCCAATGCCGCCGCCGAACCCTAATGAGCTCACCAACATGGCACGAAAAACTCGCAGTAAATAACGGCCCATTTTTTTTACTGTTCTTCTAAATCCGCATCAGGCACAACGACATCCTGGCGCAAATACCAGCGAATGAAGCGATAGATAATATATCCAGGCGGTACTACAGCACTGAAGAACATAATTTTGTCCAACCAGTGCAGCAAACCTTTATTCTTCTTCCGATAAAGCACAACTTTCCTCCTCGTCCGACAATTTAAGACCACCTTCAGCAGTGATGTCTTGAACATCCACCATCTCCGGCTCCATCTCTTCTACGTGTATATCAACGCCGATTTTGTCTGCCGACAGTGTGCTCAAGACCTCTTGCAATAGGTCTGCGCCAACGTCATCAATCAAATCTTGATCGGCCTGGGCAGCCTGTTCTGCGCTCAGCTTGCCTGCCGCGGCCGCCAGACGAGCTTGCAGTCTGTCTGCTTGTGTACGCTTAGGATAAAGCCGGGCTCGGCATTTGCTGCAAAAACAATAACTGTTTTCACCGAGATGGCCAAAATCACCAATCTTGAAGCCAATAGGAAGGTAGGCTTTGGTAGCCACAAGACGCCTGTCAAGCCCTTTCAGCTTGCGTTGGTAAATTTTCACATACTCATGTCGGCAAGCAGGTGCGGCCGGTACTGCAGGTATTACTACTTCAGGGACGGCTGGTACTGGAACGTCCGATTCTACCGGCAAACCATTAGCCGGCTGCGTAGAGCTATTAATTGGATTTTCAGGTTCTTCTTGCATACTCTCTATTTTCGCCTGTATTCTTTTTTCTTACTTGTTTAATGCTGTTTAGTGACAGGAAACTCTTGCAGCATTTTGCCCTTCCAGTAAATGATAACGGCAAGTTGATGGTCATCTTTGACAATGTTTGGACATGAGAAATAAAGAGTGCGTTCAGCGCCTGCAGCAAAAGGCATAGACGCCGATGACGCCACGGGTAATGCCACAGATCCATTATTGCGGCGTTTAGTACGGTCAAAAAATACGGCCGTCAATTGCAAATCACTTACTGGCTGACCGCTGATGTTCTTAATCTTGATTTCGCCCTCCGGCGTCAAACTGCCTTTAGCCAGCCAGTTGTGTGAAGAGACCACTGAAATGGGCGAAGCGCCCGGGTTCCAGGCATCGGTTTTAACTTCTGCTTTGACTTCGTCTTTCTTTTGTTCCTTCATAAGCATCGCCAGTTGCTCGGCAACACGTTCAGCGTGTCCTTTTACTGACATGGCTTCCTGCGCTTTGTTCTCTTTGGCTAAAAGCGCGCTCCAGGTATTGAGAGTGTTCAATAGTTGCTTTAAAAGCGATATTGAAGATTCTGGTTTTAGCGACACCGCCTCTTCCAGCGAGCGGACAGCTCCTGGATAATTTTGCAATTTCAAATTGAGCGTAGCCAGCAATTCATAGTTATCGAAACTTTTTTCTTTATCGACAAGCTCTGTCAGCGCCTCTTGAGCGCGCTCAAAATCTTTTTTGGCCAGCAGAAGTTCAATCAGGCGGTGACGGGCTTCCAGGTTGTTGGCATCTTGCTTGCAGACAATTTCATAATTTTGAATGGCTTTGGTCGTGTCTTTCTTATGACTGTACAAGCCGGCCAGCGCAATGCGCGTGCTCGGTTCATCGCTCACCGTTAAGCTTTTTTCCAGCATGCTTATGGCCTGATCTTCGTCTTTGTCGCGAGTTTCGGCCAGGGCAGCCAGCTGACGGTATGATTCAGCCAGTTGATGAGGCACTTGTGACTTGAGCGGCTCTTCCAGACTGTCTTTATACTGCCAGGCCTTGCTTAAATGAGTGACGGCGCTATCAATGGCACCGGCTGCCAGATTCGCTTCAGACCAGCGCAAATACATACGAGCGCGGCTGTTGGAAAGCTCAGCCGGTTTAACCACTTGCAGCGCCGAATTATAAAGGCGCTCAGCTTCTTCGTAGTGATTATGGTTTTGATAATAAGTGGAATAGCTATCTACCACCGGAGCCAGATTGACATCCTGACAGCGCACGCGAAAAGCAGTATCGAGAGCAGTGCGACCTTCGGCAAAACGGTCAGTGGCTAAATAGGCCTGTGCCAACCAGGGATAGACTCCCACATTGGCTGGATCCTTACGCACGAGATCTTCTAGTAAAGGCAGAGCTGAAGCGGCTTTGTTGGTGCGCACCATGGCAGCGGCCTTACCAAGCGGAGTCTCTTTCGGCGTAAAGACAATGTAACCAATCGCAAGTAGTGCACAAACAATCAAACCAATAACAACAAACGGAACACCCTTGCCTGCTTTAGGAGCACGAGGGCGCCCTGAGGCGTCCACTTCGTTAGCAGGGGAAGAATCGCTCTTAGTGCCGTCCTTGCCTGACATTTACTTTCTGTTGTTTTCCTTTGATTACACATTTGTCTAAGACAAACTAGACATGCTCAGTGGTATCAGAAGCTATAATAACGTTCAGTATGACGCAGGATATTAAGCTCACGCCCACTTGTTCATTCGTTGACATCGTCCCACGATCTCAGCCTCTGACTCAAGGAGATAATCATGTAATTACCGCTCGCACCTGGGGCTCGTCCTCAGATTGCCGGGCGGCAGTATTGCTCGTGCACGGGCTTGGTGCCCATAGTGGATGGTTTGAGGCTCTTGCCAGGCGTTTAAAGGTGAAGAGAATTTTCTCTCTTGCCTACGACCACGTCGGTCATGGCAAGCGCGGCACCCAAGTTCTGATGATGAAGCAGCAATGGCTTAACGATTTAAAAGAAGCCTATGAATATTTGCGTGAAACTGTGGGCGATAGGCCTATTTTTGTCATGGGAAATAGCATGGGAGCGGTGGTTGCTCTTAAGGCCATGCAGGAAATCAATCCTTCAGGTCTGGTAATGTTTTCGCCCGGTTTTGACGGCCATCCGGATATGTTCAAGCTCTCCTACCGTCTTAAAGCCATGAGCACGGCCTTAATTAGCCCCGATAAGCTGCTCACCCTCCCTTATTCCACCGATCAAATTACTCGTGAGCCGCAAGTGCGCAACTGGCTGGCCAACGACCCCGATCGCAAATTTGAGTTGAGCGCCCGAGCGCTGCTGGAGCTGCTCAAACTCACTCAAGACACCAAATCTTCCAGCAGACGCAAGTTACCCTGTCCCATATATATGTTTACTTCCGGCCAGGAAACCATCGTCAATAACCTGGTCAGCGAAGCTATTTTTGAAAGATTGAGCGCGCCGAGCAAACGCAAGCATTCTTTCCCTGAAGCCTGGCACGACTTGATGTTCGATCCGGTGCTTGACGAGCTGGTGCAGCTGCTGCTCACCTGGATTGACGAAGTCTCAAAAGAGCAGCTTTCAGTTTCTTAATCAGCGCCGTAGAATTAGCAGCTTTTTATCAAGCGCTGAGCAGTACTCATTACAGTCTGTCTAGGCTCCCGGCACAGCAGGATGGCAAAGATAATTTAGGCTTCATTCAACATATTGAGAACTGGCTATACTATGGGCTGGTGGGAATCTGAGGTGCTTTACATGCTGGTGGATCGGAAGATATCCGATAGTATTACTGATCGCAATATCGCGGCAGTCTTTTTTGCTCGTGCCAAAGAACTCGACCATCTCAATTGCGTCGAATACAAAGAGAAAAAAGAACCATATCGCTCCATGAACTGGCGCGAATTCAGCAAACTGGTACAGCAAATCGCCCTTGGTCTGATGACTATTGGACTGAAAGCCGGCGAAAAAGCTGCAATATTTTCTTCAACCACACACTTCTGGGTGGCGGCCGACCTTGCCACCATATCTAATGGCGCTATTTCTGTGCCCGTCTACCCCACATCTTCTGCCAGCGACATCGAATTTATTGTCAATAATAGTCAGGCAAAAGTACTTTTCGTGCAAAACGAAAACATTCTCAAACGCGCTCTGGCTGTAAGAAATGCCCTGCCTACAGTACAAAAAATCGTACTCTTCTTCCTGCCAGCCGATGTCAAATCGGTTGATGAACTGGCAGACAAATACAATTTGCCAAGCGGCCTGCTCGTAGACATTGAATCTTTGCGAAAACTGGGCGCCAGCCTGGATACTGCTCACTTAAAAATTCTCGAAGACAGAATGAAGAGCACGCCTAAAGATGGTATCGCCACCATCATTTATACCTCGGGCACCACTGGTGTACCTAAAGGCGTTCCCCTCACTCACGGCAATATCATGGCCGTCATTGAAGACATGAAGCCAATTCTTTCTGTTGATGAAAGAGCCGTATATCTTTCTTACTTGCCGCTTTCACACATATTCGAACGCATTTGCGGTGAATTTTATTGGCTCACCCACGGCGGCGTCTGTGCCTTTGCCGAAAGTATTGAAACCATGGGCCGCAATATGGCCGAAGTGGAACCGACTCTCATTCTCGTGGTGCCAAGAGTACTTGACCGCATTTACGCCAAAGTCAAAAGCGGTATTGATGGTACATCCAGCCGTCGTCGCGCTTTAATTGATTGGGCTCTCAGCACCGGCGAAGAAGTTGTGCAAAAACTGGCCGACGGTAAAAAGATTGGTCCTTTGCTCTGGGCCAAACAAAAAATTGCCGACAAATTGGTTCTGGAAAAATTACGCGAAAAAATCGGACCAAACTTGAAGCTGATCGTCAGCGGTGGTGCCCCAGCCACTAAAGAAGTTCTGACATTCTTTAACGCTATTGGCATCAGCTGCCTGGAAGGCTACGGACTGACCGAGACTTCCGCACCCACTAATGTCAATCGCCTGGGCAAAGTGCGCATGGGCACAGTAGGGCCAGCACTTGATTCAGTGCATCAAAAATTGGCTGATGACGGCGAAATTCTCGTTAAGGGGCCAACCATCTTCAAAGGGTATTACAACAATCCTGAAGCCAATGCAGAGGCTTTTGACGGTGAGTGGTTCAGAACAGGAGACATCGGCGCCATTGACGACGAAGGCTTCCTTAAGATTACCGATCGCAAAAAAGATTTGATCATCAATTCCGCCGGCAAAAATATTGCTCCACAAAAAGTAGAAGCGGTATTAAAGACGGTGCCTTTTGTTACGCAAGCGGTTGTTTTCGGCGATCAGCAGAAGCATCTTGTGGCCCTTCTAACCTTAGATGAGCAAGCCACCTGCGACTTTGCCCGCGAGCGTAACTGGGAGTTCGATTCTTACTTCGACTTGAGCCGCTCCAGCGCCTTGCTTGGTTTCCTCAAACGTGAATTACAATCACGTTCGACGTCACTGGCCGAATACGAGCAAGTAAAACGCTTTGCCATTCTTGCCAACGAACTTTCGGTAGAAGCAGGAGAATTGACTGCTACTCTCAAAATCAAGCGCAATGTGGTTGGCCGCAATTATAAATCACTGATCGATCAGCTCTACACCAGCCCAGATCCTGCGGCCTATGAGCATGACGGCCAGGGCCAGCGCGAATTGGCACACACAAGCAAGTAGCTTTCGAGCTCAAGCAAGTTTGTCATGCAGTGCTTAAGAAAGAGCTTTAGCGGATTCGCTTCTCTCGGTTTTATCAAGAGCCGCTACTTTAAGCACTCTTGAGCGTCCCGCTTCGAGAACGAAGAGGGCTCCGTCGTGGCCGAAAGCGACACCGGTTGGATTAATGAGACCAGTCAAGAAAGTTTCAGCACGTCCTTCGCGATTGACGCGGATCACAGTGCCTGCGCGGCCGGCTGTAATGTAGAGCCTGTCGAGGCTGTCCATGGCCAGATTGCCGTCATAACCGTCGGCAAAATTGAAACTCTCAGATTCGGCCACTTGAATGCGCGCGACTTCGCGACCATCAAGCGAACGCTTCACTACACAACCAGAAGCATGCTCAAGGCACCACAAAAACCCGTCTCTTTCAAGCAACAGACCCTGAGTACCATGGCCAGGGCCACCGAGAAGCACTTCATATTCACCGGTCTTGTCGATTTTGAAAACGCCGCCGGTATTAGATGGAAAATTGGAGACATAGACTTCTTCACGAGCACCAATGGCGATGTCGGAAAGGAAAGTGCCGCCGCCTGTAAGATTGCCGTCAAGCTGAGCCAGGATGCGGCCCGATTTGTTGGGATCAATCTTGTAAACAGTACCCTGAATTGTGGCCACGTAGAGCACACCTTTGCGATCGAAACGCAGACCGGAAATAGTGCTGTTGCCACGAATGCGGGCGTATTCACTTAATTGGCCTGTGCTGTCAATAAACCAGACAGAACCGTCGCAAGAGAAATAAATGCCGCCGGGCCCTGCAGTCATGCGGGAGAAACGATTGGAATATTGTGAATTGAGCTGAGAGAGAATCCGTACAGCGTATCCTCGGGGAGCATCAGGAAGGTCAATTACAGATAATGACGAACCGCTCCCCTTAGACTCCTTTTCGGTGGCTAGCACTCCTTCATCTTCTTCAGCCGTCTCCGCAGACGTGATGTCGATGTGCAGTATCAAATGAAGCGGTACGAGAATGCGACGAATGTGAATCTGGCCATCACTCTCATGTGAGTAAGACTCAACATCAATGTGGTCATGGTCAACAGAAAGAACTCGTCCGGTGACGGTGTTATGGCAGCCCATACCGTACCAGATTTGAATTTTCTGCCGGCTATCGACGAACCCCTGTAGCCTGGTCCTAAAGCTCATAGCAAATGCCCCTCACCAATCACCAACATATTTCCCAGAAACTTAAACTAAATACTAACCCTACGCTTATTCTTCTACCCATTCTTGGCGATCAACAATCAGTGCGTGATTCCAAAACTGCTCAATTTTGTAAAAGCTTCGCTCCTTCTCCTGCAACACGTGGACAATCACAGAACCGTAATCTAACAAAACCCACCTGGCTTCGCTCATCCCTTCAATTGACTTGCGCTTGAAATTGTGGCTTCCAAGCACCTGGTCGACTGCGTTAGCTATAGCTTTAACCTGCGCGGCCGATTCACCTCCGGCAAAAACAAAATATTCCGCCAGCACTGTTACCGACGCCACATCCAACACTACGGTCGACTGAGCTAATTTACTCTCGCAGGCATTGGCCGCTAAATAGGCAGCGGTCCTGGCATCGATAGTTTTGCCGTCAACAGTTATTGGTCTCAAGGGAGGCCCACTCGGAGGATATGACACTATCTTTGTTCCCTTTCCATCTAGGATTTCACCATTTTCTACCAATATTTTAGTTGTAATTGGCTTGACACCGACTACATAGCGATCGCTTCAGCCACTTAGTAAAAACCGCCTGGCAAGCCATCTCTTACCAATTATGACGGCAAATGCTTATCAAGAGCGACAATTTATGCCAAGTCTCTTGTGTCAGCCTTACAGGTGCTGTATCTTTGTCGCTCAAGTGGTTATTAGACCGCCGAGAATACACTTTATGTTGTACTTTTGATTTAGGACCGGATACTAGGAGGAATCTCTGTGAACAAAGCAGAACTGGCTGCCGAAATTGCTGCTCGTACTAACACAACCAAGAAGTCCGTCGAAGAAATGCTTGCCGCTTTCACCGATTGCGTGACCGAAGTAGTAGCCAAAGGTGATCGCGTCACCTTGGTAGGTTTCGGAACATTCTTGCGCCGTGACAGACAAGCTCGCGAAACAAACAATCCACAAAAACCTGGTGAGAAAATCAAGGTGCCTGCTAAAAAGGTTCCTGCTTTCCAACCTGGTAAAGAATTCAAAGACACCGTCGACAAAAAATAGTCTACGGCCGCTCTCTGAAGTGGTTTGCCCCAAAGGGCTTACAAAAAAGTATTAAGGGGAAGGTCAAACTTCCCCTTTTTCTTTGCAAAAATGGACCGGCGGCAAACGGGTAAAAAAAAGCTCGAGCGACATCGCTCAAGCTTTTAAATCAAGCCCAAATCAAACCCTCAATCTTCAGACTTTTCCGGCTCCAGTGGGCCTTGCGGGCTTTTAACCGGGGTAACCAAATCGGTCCCGGTAGCGCCAATATAGGTCGATAGTTGAGTGGACAGTTCGTTGATTCTGGCATCGTGTGGACACTCTTGCAGGCCTTCTTTCAACCAGTTGGCCGCTAGAGGCAACTGGCCCTGGCTGGCCAGCAAATTAACGATGTGCAGATAGGCCTCAACGAAGTTAGCCTTTGCCCGCAGACAATGGGCGTAAGAGTCGCGAGCAAGGATGAAATCGCCGTCGGCCTCGGCCGCCTCACCGAGCTCATAGAAAACCATGGCCTCGAGGGTGCTGGGCACGCCGTTATGCTGATTGCTGCGGGCTTGATCAATCAAGCTGACCGATTGGGCAAGCTTGTCAGTAGCCGCGCCATAATTGCCGCGCAATTTTTCATTAACGCCCTGGTCATAAAGGAAATATGCCTGGGTGAGTAGAGAAGAGTTGCGGGCTCTTGGCGCAATGCCGAAGTCTACCGGCCCGCCTAGGTCGGGCGGTGCAACAAATTTTGTTTGCCACCTTTGGCTTGTATGCGCGTGATGAACGGCTCTATGTGTAGCTCGACCACGGCCAGCGCGATGGTGCGTCACTCGAGAAGTTCTCGTAGAGCGGCTGCTTCTGCGCCCCGCGCTTTTTTTAGTCTTTGGACTTTTGTGCGAGCGCGCCTTAACAGTTTTATGAGTGCTTGAACTGTGACCACGGGCAAAAGCAGCCGTACTCGTTATTTCAAAACAGATGCAGCCGGCCTGACTGATAAGAAGCAGGCCGGCCACCGCAATCGCCCTTAAATTAAGAACTTTGTTGCTCAAGCTGTTGTTTCTCTTCGTCGCTGACGCCTTTCATGGTCAAGTTGACGCGATTGCGCTCGTCGATTTCTTTGACCTTGACCACTACTTTCTGGCCAACAGCCACGACGTCTTCGACTTTTTCCACTCGTCTGTTTTCCAGTTGTGAAATATGAACCAGGCCTTCTTTGCCCGGCAGTACTTCAACAAAACAGCCAACTGGAATAATGCGGGTGACGCGACCGTTGTAGACAACGCCTACTTCAATGCGCTTTACCAGGTTTTGAATCCAGTCGCGAGCAGCTTTGCCGCCTTCTTGATCAACTGAGCCGATGCGCACGGTGCCGTCATCTTCGATGTCGATAGTGGCGCCGGTTTCTTCAATAATACGGCGAATCATTTTTCCGCCAGGTCCGATTACCGTACCGATATCTTCTTGATTGATATGGATTGTGATGATGCGAGGAGCCCATGGAGACATCTCTTCACGAGGAGCAGGCAATACCGCTTCCATTTTCTCGATAATATGCACGCGGCCTTTCTTAGCCTGGTCAAGAGCGATACGCATGACTTCCAGCGAGATGCCTTCAATCTTGATGTCCATTTGCAAAGCGGTGATACCGTCTCTGGAACCGGTCACTTTGAAGTCCATGTCGCCGAGGAAATCTTCCAGTCCTTGAATGTCAGTGAGAACGGCGAAACGTTCGCCTTCAAGAATCAGACCCATGGCAATGCCGCCGATAGTGGCTTTGAGAGGTACACCGGCGTCCATCAGCGAGAGCGATGAACCACAAGTTGAAGCCATAGAAGTAGAACCGTTTGATTCCAACACTTCAGAAACTACACGAATCACATAAGGGAATTCGTCCTGACTGGGCAGAGCAGGCATGATCGCGCGCTCAGCCAGCGCACCGTGACCGATTTCACGACGGCCTGGGCCGCGCATTGGTTTAACTTCGCCCACTGAGAAACCAGGGAAGTTGTAATGGTGCATGTAGCGTTTTTCAGTTTGCGGATCGACTGAATCTAATCTTTGAGCGTCTGAGCCGATACCCAATGTGGCCACGGAAAGTACCTGGGTAGTGCCTCTTGTAAATAGGCCGGTGCCGTGTGTGCGGGGTAGAATTCCACACTCAACCGTTATCGGTCTAACTTCGTCGCAGCGTCGACCGTCGGCGCGAACGCCTGTATCGAGCACTTTAGCCCGCATCAATTCAGCTTCATAATTTTCTAAATACTCAGCAATTTTGCTGCCGGATACTTTTTTCAATTCATGATCATCAGCCAATTCGGCGATGGTGTCAGTGATCGCTTTGATAGCTTGATCGATAAAGCCCTGGCGAACTTTCTTGTCGGTAACCGAATCCATAGAAGCTTTCAAAGCTTCAGTAGTTTTCGACTGCACAATTTCTTTCAATGAATCAAGTGAAGGTGGTGCGTCGAATTCTTTTACTGTGCGGCCGAATGCTTTGACGAAGTCACGTTGGGATTCAACTTGTTTCTTGATGATCTGGTGCGCATAGTCAATGGCGCTCAGGATGTCTTTTTCAGTGACGAAATCACAACCGGCTTCCACCATCATGATTGATGATTCAGTGCCGGCTACGATCAAATCCATATCGGAATTATCTAACTGGTCGTATGTGGGGTTACCCACAAATTTGCCGTCAACGCGGCCTACGCGCACAGCGCCAATCGGTCCGTTGAATGGCAGTCCGGCCAGTTCTAGAGCAAAGCTTGCTCCCAACATGGCTAGAGTTTCCGGTGGGTTTTCCATATCGGCACTCATAGTGGTAGCCACTATTTGTACGTCATTGCGATAGCCTTCTTGAAACAGTGGGCGTACTGGTCTATCAATCAAACGGCTGGTGAGAATACACTTGTCAGGCGCTTTTCCTTCGCGACGACCAAAAGATCCAGGAATGCGGCCTACCGAATAAAGTTTCTCTTCGTAGTCAACAAGCAGAGGGAAGTAATCAATTCCGTCTCTAACTTTTTTGCTCTCTGTACAGGTGACCAGCACCATGGTCTCGCCGCAATAAACTTCTACGGCACCACCGGCTTGTTTGGCCATGCGACCGGCTTTGACAGTGATTGTTTTACCGTCAATGACAATTTCGGCTTTGTGTTGAGTGCTGGAACGTTCTTCTACTTGCAATTCTTCATCCTCTTCTTCTTTGTACTTCTTTTAAAGGGAAACCAGGCTTTGATGCAACGCGCACAAAGCTTGCCCGAACTTGCCAAAAACAAAAAAGGCGAGCCAAAGGCCCGCCTTCAAATAACAAGTTAACTAGCGTCGTAGTCCGAGCTTTTCAATGAGCTTGCGATAGCGCTCATTGTCTTCCTTCATCAAATATTGAAGGAGACGACGACGTTTACCAACCATCATCAAGAGCCCGCGTCTGCTGTGAAAATCTTTCGAGTGCGTTCTCAGGTGGTCAGTTAATTGGGTGATTCTGTCTGTGAGCATGGCTACCTGCACTTCCGGCGAGCCGGTGTCTTTTCCGTGCGTCTGGTTACCTTGAATCAGCTCTTGCTTACGATCAGCTAAAAGTGGCATTTACATCTTTTTCCATTTAAGTTGAAGGTAGATACTAGCATATACGAAGCCCGCGGCTTACCACCTGCGGGTCTTAGCCTGCTTGATTTCTTCACAATCAGCCGAGTTTTTTCTCATATTTGGCGAAGATCTCAGTACAGTCTTGCAATAATCGCTACTTGACACGACTGCCACCCGCCGCTTCTGTTTGAATAATCTATGCAATAAACGTTACACCGCCTTCTATATGTAAGAGATCAAATACACTTCACTCTGTAAGTTCAGAAGAGGAGCATTCATTCATGGCTGATGTAAAGGTCAGTGTTTACACCCCAGCGGGCAAACATGTGGGTTATTTCGTCAATCCGCAAGTAAAAGCACATGCCGATGGCGACTATGAATTGAGCGGCGATTTTTTCGATGCCAGTGGTGAAAAGCCCGTGCGCATCGATTTCAACCCGCAAGCCATGCCTTATACGGCCGATCTTGGCGATCTGGCCAATAACGACAGTAAAATCGCCCACCGCCAGTTGCGCGCTGTTTACATTCAAAGCGGCCGGCAGCCAGTGAAAATGAGCGGCCAGGGCCAATAAATTTGAGCATATCTAAACAAAAGAGCAGCGGTGGAGGGAAACCTGCTGCTCTTTAGTTTTTGTACCTTGTGAATAGCTCTTGCTTGAAACCTAACAGTGCTTGGGCTGGGGGGCTTAGTGAGGGTCAGGATCAATCAAATAGATCTAAAAGGCATTCACAAGGATCGGTCAGGGTTCGGGCTTCAAATCAATTTTAATTTTCAATTTCAATTTCAATTTGAGCGTTTTACAAATCGGTTCCGAACCTCATAATGCAGTTATACCAGTCTGCTGTATAGGGCACCCTATAGGTGGGACAATAAAAGCGTATAGGGTTTCTTATGTTAGCTTGATTAAACAGCGCCGAAAAAGTGGATTAGCATCGTGGACGAGCATTCAGCCCCCAGTATCAATACTTCTGACCTCAGGCCCTCAGGCGACACTGAGGAAGCTGCCGTCGAGCTGGCTCAGCATATTCATCGCGAGCGCCGAGTGCTCTTAATCGAAACTGTAGAAAAAGAGATGCAGCTGATTAAAAAGGCTATCGTCTCTCAATCTCCTTTATATGATGTCGACACGGCCGGCTCGGCCAAAGAAGCTCTGGCTCGCATCAAAACCGTTCCTTATGACGTGCTTGTGGTGGATAACGATCTGCCGGACAGCAGCGGCGTTGACCTGGTGGCTAAGCTGGTGGTCGAAGCGCCTAATTCACCGATTATCGTCATTACCAGTGTAGATTCGCCAGAGCTCGCGCTTAAATTATTGACTGCCGGGGCCAGTGATTATTTGCCGAAGATTGGCGAGTATCAAAAGTTTTTACCGCGCATGATCACCACCAATTTGCAGCGCGCCATCATTATTGAAAATCTCAAAGAAATGTACGACCGGGTGGAAAAATCGTCACGTGACGAAGCGCTCTTCAACCGCTTTGTGGTCAATATTCACGGTTCGCTCGATCAAGCCGACATTCTTGAGCGGGCAACTCAAAGCTTGCTGACCGAGTTTGAAGCTTCACGCGCTCTCATTTGTTTGATAGGCGATCCTGATAATACTATGCGCATCGTCAGACAAATGACCAGCGACAGCCTTGCACCTATTTCAGACAAGAGCAGTCTCTTTTCTAAATATCATGATTTGCTTTTAGATGTAGGTGAGCGCCGTCCGCTGATGGTGATGCAAGACGATACTTTTGCTTTTGCCAAAGATGTGCGCCTGGAGCTCATCAACTATAAAATTTCATCAATGGTGATGGTGCCTCTAGTTTACCGCGGCCGGCTCATGGGTCTGCTTCACCTTGACGCTCATGTAGGCACCAAACATGATGCGCGCATGTGGACAGTGCGCGATATTACTTTACTTTCGCGCATTGCCAATCAGTTATCTATTGCCCTCAGCCAGGCCAAACTTTATCAAATCGTCGAGGCCCAGAGCACTTCTATCAGCAAATTGACCGATTTATGCAGCCAACTTACTCAGGTGGTGCACAGCACCAAAGAGTTGACCGAGCGCACTGAAAGCCGCGAGAAAGTGCGCATCAAACTCAGTACCCGAGAAATTGAAGTATTGAAACAGGTGGCGCTGGGTCTATCCAATAAAGAGATCGCCGAAGAATTGCACATTACCGAAGGCACTACAGAAGTGCACGTCTCGCGTCTGCGCAAGAAGTTAAACCTGAGCACCCGGGCGGCTCTGGTGCGTTATGCTTACGAAAATCACTTGAGTTAAGTTGAGCTCTTAGACAATGTGATTTTGCGGTAAAGAAACATAGAAGCAAGTGCCCTGGCCAAATTCGCTTGTGCAATTAATGGTGCCGCCATGCAATTCGGTCAGGGCTTTAGCAATGGCCAGACCCAAACCACTGCCACCTTTTTTCTTCGTTTCTTCGGAGCGCACCTGGCGATAACGATCAAATATAAAAGGAAGATTGTGAGCTTCAATGCCTATTCCATGGTCTTTGACTACAATTTCAATATTGGCCTGCACCAGAGTGGCGTGCAAATAAACCGAGCCGCCAGGGTGGGAAAATTTGATGGCATTGGCCAGTAAATTAATAAAAATCTGACCGAGGCGTTCGCGATCAGCGATTAAAATCAATGAGCATTTCTGGTGCTTGAGCACCACTTTTTCTTTTTCGGCCACGGCACTCATCATGCTCACTACGCCGGCGAAAAGCTCGTCGAGGTCGACTTCGGCATAATCGAGCGATAACATGCCCGATTCCATTTTGTCTAAAGCGAGCAGGTCACCTGTCAAAGTTAAAAGTTTGGCGCAAGCGCGCTCACCGCTCTGAGTAAGTTCTATCGCTTTCTCGCTCAGCTGGCCATAGCCGCCGGTTTGCAGTGAGGCAAAAATCAAATTAATGGTGGAAAGTGGAGAACGAATGTCGTGGCTGACCATGTTGACGATTTGCTGACGCATATTTTCCGCCAGTTTGCGTTCAGATATATCTTGAATCAAACAGATCCAGGTGCTCTCTTTCGACCATTTGATCATCCAGAAGCTATCGATAAAGGAGCTGCCGGCAGTTTTCATCTGCAGCTCGAGTACCGATTCTGAAGCTGAATAACGCACTTGATAGAGTGTTTCCAGAAGCAACTCTTGCTCTGGCGCGCCCAGTAGATTTAAAACCGAATTACCCATCAGTTGTTGAGATTTAAAACCAAGCAATTTTTCGCCCGCCGGATTAATTGTCTGAATAACAAACTCACCATCGATGGCGCAAATAATCGTGGCGGCACTTTCAATCAGGTCTCTTTCTCTGGCAATGGACTCCCCCAGGGCAGCAGCCATTTCATGAAATGATTGATCGAGAGCAGCCAGCTCGTCATCACCTTCTTGCAGATAATGCAATTTTTCCTGAAGGCGAAATCTAGCGACGTTGTCAGTCAAAACCATAAAACGATCGCTAATTGTTTTGAATAGCTGCAGGCCTAAAACTGCCACCATTGCCGCATTGAGCAAAAGAGCGCCGCAGACAACCAGGGGCATTGTGCTTTTAGCAAACTGAATTACTTCCAAATTTTCCACTTGAGACAGGCAGCCGAGCACGATTGCTACTGAAAGGGCCTGAATAGCCAGCGGTAAACAAATTAAAAGAATAAAGCGAGTTTTTAAACTGGTTTTCCTTTCCACCTAATCATTCATCTCTAATTAATTCAACTTGTACTTTGCGTTCTGGTGCCGGATATTTGCCCGTCGCTAAAATTAACCAGGTGGCCCGTTTCAATTCATTGACGCGCCCGGGCTCTCTGCTCTCTTTCTTTAAAGTTTGTGAAAGCTGAGTAAATGCTTTACCGCCGGCATCTGCTTTATTTTTCTGCTCAGCCCAATCTTGATAGCGGTACCATTGTTGCGCTTCTTGTCTTTTTAAGGCCATGCGATAGAGCAGTGCATAATCTTCATTATCGGGAAAAAGTCTGTTTAAAGTTTCCAGGGCGCTAATCGCCCCTTCGATGTCTCGCCCCTTGAGCTTTTTCAAGGCCAGATTCAACACCCTCTCCTCTTGACTACCCTGCTGATCCGGGGAACTTGCAGAGACTGGAGCCAGTCCATGAAAATAGGTGATGCAGACCAGTAGAATAGGCAAGGCAAGCCTTAAGCTGCACTGTTTGGAATATATGCGTTCTGCTCCCGTTCTCGTTCTCGTTCCCGACACTAGCGGTCCTCGTCGTTTCCATTCCACTAAGTTAATCTGGCCAAAGCCAAACACCGTGATCTTAGACAGCTTACGGCAACATCTGGCAGTTAGCATCTATCAAGAGATGACGAAAGAAATTTGAGCAAAAGCAGGCATAGTTGATCGAGACGCGGCAATCAGAAGAAAAAATCAACAAAGAGGCACTGATGCGCCCTCGTTGGTTGATTGTGCGCTTTCTTATGGGTTGGATTTTCTCCATTGCCGTGCTTATTGTCCTGGCCTTGATGATCAATATCGACTGGATGAAACCAAAATTAGAAGCGGCTATCGGCGAGAATTTGCACCGCTCGATAAAACTCGGTCACCTGAGATGGCATTTTGGTTTAAACGGCATCACCGTGCTGACTCGCTCGCTCAAAGTCGATGAGCTTGACGGCGATCCTTTCATTCTGGCCAAGTCGAGCAATATCGGTGTGGCCTTCACGCCACTCTTATCAGGAAAATTGATTGTCAAGTTTCTGCAAATCGATCACCCTGAAATCTGGGCGGTGAAATTAAAACCCGGGGCCTGGAATTTCGAAGATTTGCTTCAACCTAATATTGATGTGCATTTTATCGAAATCGACTCGGGCACAGTGCATTTAACTGACCGCAGTAAACTGGCCATTGCCACCGAATCTCTTACTCTGAATAATGTCGACCTCAAACTCAACTGGCCTTCCCGCGGCTTAAACAGCCCACTGTTTCTCTCTTTTAATACCGACACGGTCAATAAAGAAAAAATTCCCGGATTCGTCCGCGTAGACGGAATCGGGCGCGCCACCGACAAAAGTTTCGAGCACACCAATTACACGGTCAAAATTAACGCTACCAATATTCAAGCCAACGACCTGCGACGTTTTCTGGCCGTTGTGGCCGATAACCAAAGACTGAAAGACACACTTGATCCCCGTGGTCAAAATCTTTCGGTACAGGGCATGCTCAATTTTAATGCCGATGTTGTGGGCAGTTTGGCCAATGGTTTTGCTGCCGACATGAAAACTCAAATCAACGATTTTGTCGTAGCCTCAAAAGACATGGGCAAACTGCACACCAAAGGTATAAGTACCGCAGGCAGCGTGCAGCTGACAGATGGCCTGATTGGCTGGAAAGATCTTGATTTGAGCCTGGGTCCACTAAAAATCAAATCGAACGGTGAATTGCGCGACTGGAAAGAAAAGAAAGCCAGCTACAATCTCACGGCCAAAAGCCAGCTGACAGATCTCGCCAGCCTGACTAAACACATTGATATAACCGGCTTCAAACAAAATGCTAAACCAGCCGAGCAACTGATTCACGTAATCAAAACAGCAACTTTGAGCGGCAAGGCATTTTTTGATCTAAAACTAACTGGCACTGAGAGCCAATCAAAACTGCTTTCCAAATTAAGAGCGGAAGGTCTACCGGTCCAAGAGCTGGTGCACGAACTGGCACCCGGCTACGCTCCATATTTAGCCATTGCCGGTATTGGTCCACATTCAGTGGTCACTGGGGTTTTCGAAGCCTTGCCCGGGCGCAGACTTTTAATTAAAGACGGACAAATTACGGTGCCTGGTTCGGTAATTAAACTATCTGGCGAAGTCGACCTGCTCAAAGACTCTTACAATCTCACTTTCGATGCCGATAAACTTTCACTAAAAAAAGCCTGGGCAGCCGCACTTAATGACCCCAAAGCGCGTAAGCAAATTGCCATGCGGATTAGGCGTACTAATTTAAGCACTCTATTTGTTGACGGCCTGGTGCGTGCCTCAGGCAATGTCAGAGGCAACAAACGCAGCAATGAAGCCAATATCGTAGCCCATCTAAGCAATGGCGGCTTCGCCACTGCCGACCATACCCTCAATGCAAACGCCATCTCGGGCGAAGCTTTGATTAACGGCACCACGTTGAAGTTCAAGGATGTGCAAGGAAGAGTCGGCAGTCTGGGCCGCTTTACTCTAACTGGTGGCGCCGTCAGGCTCTTTAATCCCGGCACTACCATTGACCTGGCCCTGCGTGGCACCAATGTCAATTTTGAAAATTTGAGCACGATCATGAATTTGTTCGAACTCAAGTTTCCTGCCATTACCGATCAACATTTAACCGGTCAGGTGCGAGAACTGGTCATTAAACTGACAGGACAGCCAAAAGGTCCGCAGGTGTACATGAGCGCTTCGCCGGCGGATGTCGCTTACCGTCCGCCGGGTCTGACCAGGCCTATTAGGGCGGTTTCAGGCAATATTCTTTATGAACATGACAATGTCACTCTCACAGACGTTGGTATCCTTAGCAGGGGCATGCGGCTGACCACCAGTGTGCGCATTGAAGCACTGTCTACGGTGGCCGCCCTCAAGCGTGTGCACGTCAAAAGTGATGGTATCGATATTGGTGACATCGACTATTACTTAAGTTCGCCTGTGCTGCCCACGCCACTGCGTTTAGCCTATAAAAATCTACTCAACACGTATAAAATCAAAAATCTGCACGGCAAAATTTACGGCGACGTCGTGGTCATGCCCAAAGGCAAGAAAGACTTCAATTTAGAAGGGGTCCTTGGGTGCTACAGCGTCGGCGCCACAGTCAGTAGCCTTGAGGTGCCGTTAGAGCGTATTGCCGGCATTCTGGCAGCGTCCGGCGACGAGCTTTTAATTCAAGATATGAGTGGTTATGCGCGCTCGACCCATTTCGACCTCGATGGTTATGTCAAAAACTACAAATCAGATCATCCCAGCTGGAAGACCGAATTACGTTCAACCATCGCCACTCAAGAATTTCTTGATCTGGTGCCGGCGTTAACTTCCTCGATGATGAACGGGCAGTTGAAAATACAGTCCGCTGGCCCTCTGCAACTGAGGGCACAAATTGAAGGCAACCCCAAGACAAACGAAGTTATTTTTTCTGCTCATGCCGACGCTGACGACCACTTAAAACTAAGCATTCCGATTTTGACCGTCAATCAACCCGCCGGTGAAGAGCTCAATCTCGACGGCTCCATTAGCGTTACCAAAGACGGAATGGAGCTACACAGCACCAATTTGCTGCTTGGTGAAGCAGCCATCAAAGCGCAGGGCAACTGGAACTGGAGTTCTCCTGATCAGCCGGTGGTCTTAACCGTGCTTTCACCAAATCCGGTGCCGGTAAAAATACTTGTTGGTTTAATCGACCCTTCTTTAGAAACCAAAAGTTTGAGCGGCACTCTTGACGGTTTCATTACGCTGGAAGGCCCTGTGCGCCATCCGAAGCTCAGTGGAAAAATATCTCTCGATCGCATCAGCATTCCAGATTTCAATTTGTTCGGCATGAGCGGCACAATTTCCGCTGATAATACCAACAGCACTAAAAACGACCCTTACGCTGTCTCTGTCGCTCACATCGATATCAACCATCTCAGGCTGCAAAAACTGAGCGTCAACGATCTGGGCGGCCTCTTGCAAATCGAGAGCCAGGAAAGCAAAGACGGTAAAGCGATGGCGCCGCGACTGGCTATGAAAGAAGGCACTGCCAGAGTAGCAGGTGGCTTGCTTAAAATGGACGGCTACCTAGATTTGGAAAAAAGGCTGACGGTCTTCAATGCTCAGATGACCCAGGTCCATATGGAAGAAGTCTCAGACAGGCTTCTGGGCACACCGGGCGAATTGACCGGTGCTATGGACGGTGAACTGCACCTGACGGCATCAGGTGGTGGCACTCCCAAAGAATTCATAAAAAACCTCGAAGGGACCGGAGCGTTTACCATCAAAGACGGCATTGTCGCTCGCTTTGGCCAGTTGCAAACGAAACTGACTCAAGCAAATTTATTGCAACAGGGCATTCTCGGTTTTAACTTCAATAATCTGATGCAGAGTGTTGTGCCTGTTAGAACCGGTGAATTCAATGAATTGAATGGCCGTTATTCGATTTATCAAGGCATGCTCAATATCAAAGAAATTCGCTTCAGCGGTGACGACTTACGCATGTGGGGTGCCGGTAACGCTAATCTGGCAGCCAATACTATCGATGTAGAAATCGCCGGCACCATTCCGCGGGTAACAAAATCTAGATTGGGAGGAGTAATGGGTGACCTCTCAAGACGGGTGACAATATCTAAATTGCTCAATGCCGTCACTTTCGGTCGCCTGGAAAATCTGCCTTCTCTTCCGCTCTTAGGCGACATCGCTTCAGACAAGCCGCGCACATTTAGCTTTACCACGGCGTCGAACATGTCTGATGCCAAACAGATAACCAAATCAATCGAAAAAACATTCAAGTGGTTGCCGAATAAACAAGCAGCCAGTGCTCACCCTGTTCCTGGTCTTTAACGGCTGATAAAAAAAGTGCGCCACCACCGGCGATGTAAGCCCTTGCCAACATTTTGCATATGTGTATGATATAGGCAATGACACAATTGAATAATCCTATGGCAGGGCTGACCCACATCAGCCCTAAATTTGTCACCGCTCGTAGTGCTGTGCCCTCCACTTCGGCCGGGCCGTCAAGCCTGGTTGCGCAAGCTCAGGGCGTCCAGCAGCGGCAATCGCTGGCGGCCCTGCTGCCACCATATCTGGAGCACATTCAAGCTGAGCGCAGTCTCTCGCTCAATACCGTGATTTCATATCGCCGTGACCTGACATTCTTTGTCACCTGGTTCAATAGCGTCAACTTCTCCGGGGCGAATGCGACGGTGCCCAGCCGGGGAGAAATTTTGCAGTATTTGTCATCGCTCAAGGCCAAAGGCCAAAAACCAGCCAGTGTCACTCGTATGCTCGCTAGCCTGCGCGGCTGGTTCAGCTGGCTTAAAGACATGCATTTTATCGTTAGAGACCCACTGGAACATTTTGAAAATCCACACAGGATAAAAAAGTTACCTCAAGTACTGACCACCGACGAAATTTCATTGCTTTTTGCAGTGACCAGCACAGCTAGAGAAAAAGCACTGCTTGAGCTCATGTATGGTTGCGGCCTGCGCGTCTCAGAATTGGTTGGACTGAATGTATCGGATCTAAATGTCGGCCATGGCTTAATCAAATGTCTCGGCAAAGGTTCTAAAGAACGAATAGTGCCAATGGGCAATCAGGCGATTAATGCGTTGGCACTTTATCGTAGTGATGAAGCGTCGCGTCAGGTCGAACAGCAAAATAAATTAGTTGAAGCCCAACAGAAAGAGGCTGCCCGGGCGGCCAAATTAGGAGTCAAGCCCAGAGCCAAAAGAGGACGACCACGAAAAATAGTGGTGAGCACTGCTGTCAGCACTAAAAGCCGGTCTCGGGCCGTCAAAGCCGAGCCTCTATTTAAAGATGAACAAGGGGAGCGACTGTCGCGCCTGGTGGTCTGGCAAATTATCAAAAGGCTCAGTCAAAGAGCCGGCATTATAAAGTCGATTTCGCCTCACACCTTGCGCCATAGTTTTGCCACCCACCTGCTTGAAAACGGCGCCGACCTGCGGGCCGTGCAAGAGCTCCTGGGACACTCTAATCTGGTCACCACCCAGCTCTATACCCACGTATCGCGCGCCCACTTAAAAAGTGCCTATGCTCAAGCGCAAACTAATTTTGGCATTGCACTATAATCTCTTAATGAGCTTTGCACCAGGCCTGAAAATTGCATGTGCCCTTTTAATGTCGTCCATAACGCTGGCTTTTGCCTGTGCGCCGACTTTAGCGCAAGCTTTCAGCAACGGCAGCGAACTGGGTATTTTTTACGCCACCACCCGCGATAACGAGGGCACAGCCTCAGCGCCTGCTTACGGCGGCGGCAGACACCTTGATTTAGGCCAGGGCTCTTTAGACTATGGAGTGGCACCATTTAATCGCGGCAACTTTCACTCTATTATCGAGAGCAAAAGTTGGCCTCAGCTACGAAGCGAAATGGCCAGGCGAGACACTTTCTGGACAAGCGCCAAACTGGGTCAGCCATCTAAACTATCTGACAGCGACTTCTATAACCGGGTAAAAAACTTCCACGGACTGATCTGCATTTATGTGCACGGCTACGATATTTCGTTTGCCGAATCAGCCAGAGAACTGGCCGAGCTGGCTGATGAATATGAAAAGCGGGCGGGGCAGCCGATTTTACCCATTCTGTTTTCCTGGCCATCCACCGGCAGTAAAGTCGACTACAGCGGTGACGAAGCAAGCTTAGAATGGTCGGCGGTGCCATTTCGTGACTTCGTCAATCGTTTGAACAACGAAAAAAGTGAAGGTTCCAGTATTGATTTAGTCGCCCATTCTATGGGTTCGCGACTGGCCTTCTGGTACGCCATGGCTGCTGCTCCAACTTTAGCCTCAACAGGCAAACCACCTTTTCGCAATATTTTTCTCTCTTGTGCCGACATCGATTATTACACCGCTGAGCAGCGCAAAGAAGAGCTGCAAAAGTGCGCTTACAAAAACATTTTTATTCTTACCAATGACAATGACGGACCGCTGCTGACGTCGCAAGCGTTGCATGCTCAAACCAGATTAGGTCGCCCCGCCGATGGTGGCATCGCCATCAGGCAGATCGCCTCGCCGGCATCAGGCGCTCGTCTGCCGCGCAATGTCAGTGATCTGCGCAATATGGCTACCAGTGCTAAATCAGGTGAATTGCTAAATCAAGTGGGCAATTTACTGGCCAGTTCGCAGCCTGCCGTAAACAGCGGTAACAATAATAATAGTTTGGCCCAATTTGCTCTAACCACTTTTCTCAACAAGCCCGCTAGTGGTGGCGCATCTGGTGGCTTACTGGCCGGGCCAAACAGCGGCAATTTATCTGGTACGGCAGAATCACCGGACGTACAGGCCTGGCTTTCAGCCAATCCACAACTCAGTCGCGACTGGAGCAGTAGGGCCAAACTGATTGACGACACCGGCCTAGTCACTATCAATATGGGTCATCGCATCGCCTGGCCACTTTTGGCCGGCCTGATGCTGAGCGAACCCACTCTGCCTCCTTTTAGCGCCACAGTGGTGCACAAGCGCCCCAGTGCCATGCTATTACGCGAAATGGGCGGCACTCCTTCTTACCTCTATCGCTATTACAAAATCGGCCTGGAGCGCTTGACTAGGTAGAAATAATTCTATTAGTAACAATTAATAGCCACCCGCTCATGTCAATGCCCAGGATGCGATACCTTATAAGCAGGTTTTTGATGTCATCTATTTGTTGTCGTCTTTCGAAGTCACTGCCGGTTAAACCTCGCGCCTCTGAAAGACCAACTAGAGCATCCAACGCCAAAAAGGCTGCAGAGTTTAACAATTGACTGTGGAAAGCATTGCCTGTCTTGGCGATGCCACAAGAATCGATGTCACAAGCTGACCACGCACAGTGCAAGCACTCGAAGCTAAGTAAAACAAACATTTATATCGTATCAATAAGGTAATTTGATGAGTCGAAGCAAGGTAGAGGGCACCAAGATTGCCCAGGCTGCAAAAGATCTCAATGTCACCAGCGTCACAATCAGACGCTACATTCAAGAGTTCGAGATTGAAACAGCCACTGACGAAAACGGCATTAAAGTTCTTCCAGCTCAGGCTCTTGAAGAACTGCAAGAAATTCGCAAATTGAAAGAAGACGGGCTGACCAATCCTAAGGTGATGGAACAGCTGGAAGAGATGCGTTCAGCAAAACCGGATGAAAAGCCGGCTAAAGCGACCAAAGCAAAAGCTAAACCAGTCAAAGCCCCAGCTAAAGGTAAGAAAGCCGCAGCTGAAGTTGAAGCTGATGATGAAGAAGACGAAGAAGAAAAAGAAGTCGTCAAAGAAGAACCAGCCCGCAAAGTGCGTGCTACAAAAATTGTCAAAGCGCAGCCTGCGCAAGAAGAAGAAAAAGAAGAAGCCGCATCAGAGACTGATGGCGAAGATGAGGAGCAGTCTGGCCAGGCAGCCGCCGGTGCCGACGGCGACCGCTTCATGCACGCATTGACCTGCCAGACCTGCAGCAAAACTTTTGAACATAATAATCCTCGCTTGAGAGATTGCCTTGAGTGCTACCGCGCCAAGCGCAAAGAAAGAAGACGGGGCGGCGGTGAGAAACACAAAAAAGTTATCGAAAATCCGTTGGCTACTCAAGTTTTGAGCAGAACCCAATCTCCACCCGCTGCGTCGGCACTAGCTGCACCAGGCGAAAAAGATGTACTTGATCGCGCTGACAGACCTGAAAGAACTGAACGCCCTGACCGCGAACCTCGTCGTGATCGACCTGAGCGCGCAGACAGACCAGAACGCGCCGAGCGCCCTGATAGACCAGAGCGTGGCGATAGACTCGAACGTGCTGACAGACCGGAAAGAGAAGTCCGTGATCGTGAAGGTCGCGCACCAAGCGGTGATCGCGATAGAGAAAAGCCAGGTCTTAATGGGCACGAAAGGGCCATTGCCGCTGCCTCCGCTCAAGCAATGACGCAAGAGAAACGCAGTGTCGAGCCTTCTTCATGGGCTCAAATGCAAAAACCTGTGCGGTCATATCGTAAAGCCATTGAAGAAACCAGATTGATTACAGGTTCGCTCAAGCGCCGCTTAGAGCGGCCGGATCTGCCTGAAGGCGAACGCCGCTGGTTAGAGCAAATCTATGCTTATCAGCTAATTTTGCACCAAGGGTGGAGGCATCTGGCTGAGTATAAATCAGGCAGTCCGACGCAAAAGCCACAACAAGAAGACTAACGTTAGAAAGGCTCAGGCAGCTCTTTTGGTAAAAGCGGTTGTGAGAAACCCGGATGCGTTTTTGACTGACCATACTGACCATAATTGTTGCTCGCTGAAACGCCTGGTGCGCCAAGCAATCCAGGCATAGGCCCCACTGCAAACGGATTAGCCAGAGGTGCATTAGGTGGCGCCGTTGGTGGAGTCATCTTGGTTAAATCAATAGATCTGGTCAAACGCACTGGTACCACATCACCTTCTTCAAGCAACAAATCTTTGCCTCTATAGGCACGACTACTGCGGCGGGTAAGACCAAATGTCATTGAATTGACCATAGATCCTACTGAACTTTTATAATCAGAGAGAGACAGACCAGAACCGCGGACAATGGGCGCTTTTTTCATATCATGGGCGGGATTGCGATCGATAAAACCGGTAAACGGTGTCGAGCGACCGTCAGGAAAAACTAAAGTGGTGAGGCCAACTTCAACATTGCCGGATGCACCTCTTTGCCTTTGCACAGCCGCCGCAGCTGCTACAACTACTTTGCCGATGATCCGGGAGCCGCGTGGCACCAGTTCAACGCCGTTTTGCGAATAACCGTCCACGATCACAATGGAAAAAAGATCGCCGGAGAGACTTTTTTTAGAAGAAATATCGTCACCAAGAACACCGGTTAAGACAGAGCCAGCACCAATGCGCGAATTGATAAATTGCTGAATCATTTCATTGGAGACCTGACCGGGACGGTTGAAGGAACCGGGGCCGGCGTATGGTGCCTCAGGGGCGGCCATAAGAGACGGGGCCATGCCGCTGGAATTTGAATTGGAATTAGAATTAGAACTAGAACCAGAACCAACCAGACCGGGAACTGAGCCGGCCGCCGGAGGTACATAACCTTTGCCAATCGGACCGGTGGGTGCCCCCCCTTCCGGGTGTTGCATCTGCCACTGTTCGCGCCCGCTTGCCGGCGTTAGAGTTAGACAAAAACAACAGAATAAGGTTGCTGCTGCCATTGTCAGGTTTGTTGCTTGCGCTTTAACCTGCATACTCATTACTCCTTTCAATCAAGTCATCAAGCTCAACAATCTCACGTTCCGTCAAAAAGAAGGAAATCATTATTTTATTTCGTTCCTTAAGCCTATTCTATGTGGATTTTAAGGTAATTAGCAAATTATTGCGTAATACAAGCGACCTTTGAAAATACTGAAAGAGCGCACTGTGTTACGATCTTCCCTTCATATAAGTACTCCTTTGCCTGCCGAGCAGGACGTTTAGACCATAGGGGATAAAGCATTGGCTGAATCTAAAAAACAAAAACAGTACGAATCGGTTTTCATCGTCAGACCAAATCTCGATGAAGACGCCGTCGACCGCACCATCAACGCCGTTGAAGAATTCATCAAGGCCCAGGGTGGCTCAGTCGACTCAGTAGATAAAAAAGGCCGTAAAAGATTGGCCTATGAAGTGGAAAAAATGCGTGATGGCTACTATGTCGTCATTACTTTCACAGCTAAGACCGAGTCTATTTCACCGTTGAAGAGAATGATGATTCTTTCTGAAGACATCATCCGCTCACTCATTGTTGTGTTGGAAGAAGAAGCGAAAGCGGCTACTAGTCAGTAATACACACTTTAGAGTAAGCAGGTAATGCCATGAGTTTGAGCAAAATAGTCATTTCAGGGCGGGTAGTGAAAGCACCGGAAAAGCGCTTCACACCTAACAACAACGTGGCGGTGACTGAATTCACAATTGGTGTGGATTCACCTAATCGTCAAGACGGTGGAGTGGATACCAACTTCGTTAAAGTGATTACCTGGCGCGATCTGGCTGAGCGTTCCGCTCTCGAGATCAAAAAAGGCGATTATGTAGCGGTTGATGGTCGGCTGCAAGTAAACAACTACACCACGGCTGAAGGCGCCAAACGTCGCGACGTGGAAGTAGATGCAGTGGCAGTGGAAAACCTTTCTCTCACAGTTAGTGGAGAAGGAGAAACCAAGAGCAAAGGTCCGGAAGACGAAAGTCGCCTGGCTGCAGTATCTGGTCAAAAGAAGCCACAAGGTAAAAACATAGTAGAAGGTAAAGAACCGGAAGATCTCAACGCTATCTTCTCTTCAGAAGACGAGATTCCGTTCTAAATTGCATTTTCAGGAGAATTTTTAAATGGGCAGAATGTCAAATGACTCAGCACCACCGCGTCGTCGCAAGACATGTGGATTTTGCGCTGACAAAGTTGAATTTATTGATTACAAAGATCCGAACCGTTTGAAGAAATTTGTCACTGAGCGCGGCAAGATTTTGCCACGTCGCATCAGCGGCAACTGCGCTAAGCATCAGCGCTCGCTCACCGTAGCGATTAAACGGGCTCGTGATATTGCTCTTATGCCTTACATGGCAGAAGGCTAGATCCGATTTGTTTAGATTTAGTGCAAGTAGTCATATAAACAGCCGAAATAGAGATTCTATTTCTATTTCTATTTCTATTTCTATTTCGGCTGTTGTAAGATTATTTGCCCGCGCCGAAGTGGTGAAATGGCAAACACGCTACGTTCAGGTCGTAGTGAGAGCAATCTCTTGGGGGTTCAAGTCCCCCCTTCGGCAGTTTTTTGTTAATACTTATTAGTTACACGAGGTACGCTTGAGCACAATCGATCCCCGTCGTCCGGACGCAAGACGAGACCTTCCCCCTCTCAACGAACGCATTCGCGATCGCGAAGTCAGACTTATTGATGAGGATGGTAGTCAGCTGGGAATTGTGCCTACTCGTGAGGCTCTAGCTGCTGCCAAAGAAAAAGGTCTTGATCTTTTGCTGGTGCAGCCAGACGCTAATCCGCCTGTGGCCCGTATTCTTGACTACGGTCGACATAAATTTGAATTGGAAAAACGCGCCCGCGAAACCAAGAAAAAGCATCACATCCAAGATGTCAAAGAAATCAAGATGCGCTACAAAATCGAGAACCACGATTTTGATGTGAAGTTACGCAGCGCTCAAAAGTTCTTAATTGAAGGCGACAAAATTAAAGTCTTGATTCTCCTGCGTGGACGCGAGATGCAGCATGCCGACATGGCTATTGATCTGATGAATCGTTACGCCGAAGCCCTGAAAGATTTATGTTTGATTGACAGAGAGGCGAAACTCGAGGGCAAGAGTGTTATCATGATTCTTTCGCCCCTTCCGTCAAGGGGCAAATCGCCTGCTTAACTGGATTTCAGAAGTCTGAGACCAGCATAAGTCGTCGAATTCACCCAGAGAGTGGAACCAAAATGCCTAAGATGAAAACCAATAAGGCTGCCGCTCGCCGCTTCAAAATCACCGGTACCGGTAAGATTTTGCGCAGGCAAGCTGGTAGTCGCCACTTAAATGAGTGGAAGTCAGCCAAAGTGAAGCGCAATCTGCGCGGAACTACAGCCGTGCATCCTGATGTTGAGGAACACGTACTGTCTATGTTCCCATACAGAAAATACCTGCGTTAACAACGTTCAATAGTCCGCAAGCCAGGTCCAAGGGATTACTCCTCTCCGACGACCGGCACTGTTCAAGGTTTCGACCTGAACATCTACATTTCTCTTCTTTGAAGAAGGAGCAATAATGCCAAGAGTAAAAAGAGGCAACGTCCTCCAGAAACGCCACAAGAAAATCCTCAAGTACGCTAAAGGTTTCCGCGGCTCCAAATCTAAAATATTCATCGCCGCCAACCAGGCAGTGATGCAGGCCTGGAAGAATGCGTACCGTGACCGTAAGAAACGCAAACGGGATTTCAGAAGTTTGTGGATCACCAGAATCAACGCAGCCGCCAGAATTCATGGCATGAGCTACAGTGTGATGATGAACGGTCTGAAGAAAGCCAATATCGAAGTCAATCGCAAGATGCTTGCCGAGCTGGCCGTCACCAATAAAGAAGCCTTCACTAAACTGGCTGAATCAGCCAAACAAGCTGTAGGCGCCGCTAGCAAATAGAGATGCGTCAAGGAGAGTCGAAGTGAGAATAGTCACTCTCAGCTCGCCATCAAACCCGCTCTTAAAAAGGATTCGCTCGCTTCATGAGCGCCAAGCCCGGCATAAAGCCGGGCTTTTCCTTATTGAAAGCGAAACTGTATTGCTTGAAGCTTTTGCGAAAGACGTGCAAATTGAAGCCGTGGTTGTCGATAGAGAATACTTTGAAAGAGGTTTTCCTGAAACTTTCGACGACAATTTGTTAGAGCTCAACGTATGCGAATCGGCCTTATTCAAAACCCTCGCAACAACGTCTACCCCAAGCGGTGTAGTGGCCATTGCCAGGGCCGCCGACCACACCCTGGAAAACCTTTTGCAAACTATTGATCAAGACCAGGTAACTCTGGTGGTCTGTGAAAACTTGCAAGACCCGGGCAACCTTGGCACCATCATCCGCACGGCTCTTGCTTTTGGTGCCGGCGGCCTGATTTTGACCCGCGGATCAGTTGATATCTATAATCCTAAAGTCGTGCGCTCAGCTATGGGTGCGCTCTTTCAGCTGCCTGTGGCCGTCAATGTCGAACTGGCTCAGTGCGGACAGGAGCTCAAGGAGCTGTCTATCGAAGTAATTGCCCTGAGCGCCAGAGGCGAACAATCATTTGTCGATGTCAAATATGGTGCGAAAGTGGCATTGCTTTTAGGCAACGAAGCCGGCGGGCTCACGCCCGAAGCGGAGGCCCTGGCTGCAATAGCGGTGAACATACCGATGCACGGCGACGTCGAGTCACTCAATGTTGCCATCGCCGCTGGTGTCGTGCTCTTTCATGTCAGCAATGCGCCGCTGCGCTAGCCTGCTTTGCACGAACAGTGCATTAATTGCTAAAATTAGGCCATGAGCAAAAAACTGGCAAAGGCCAAATCAGAAGTAGATTTAGAGCCCAGCACAGGCTTTCAACCGATTACGGCAGCTGCCGACGAATCAAGCGACGAGCCTTTAGATTCTCAGACAATGACTGTAGTCGAGCATCTCGACGAGCTGCGCTGGCGCATTATTCGCAGCGTCGGTTATCTCACTGGCGCTTTCATCGGTTCGCTTTTTCTAACAAAATCAGTCTTGAGAATCTTGCAAAAACCGGCCGGCAACATCGAATTTCAGGCACTGTCTATCGAGGAGCCTCTGCTGGTATTTTTTAAGGTCGCCTCATATCTGGCACTGATTATCGCTTCGCCTTTGATTCTCTGGGAAGTGGGGCGTTTTGTCGCTCCCGGTCTGACCAGACAAGAAAAGCGCATTATTTCGCCGGTGGTTTTCGGCAGCCCATTATTGTTTTGTTGCGGCGCTGTATTTGCCTACTACTGTTTGTTGCCACCAATGTTGAGCTTCTTCGGCAATTTCAGCCAGGGTATCTCACCCATCAATCAGCGGCTCGATTACTACATTTCGCTGGTCTGCTCGATTTTGCTTTATATGGGTCTTTGTTTTCAAATTCCCATTGTCATATTTACCCTGGCCATGGCCGGCCTAGTCAATTCCCAACAGCTTGTGAAAATCTGGCGCTATGCGGTGTTCGGCAGTGGTATTGTGGCCTGTGTGCTGACGCCTGATCCCACAGCCTTTTCAATGCTGATAGTGACAGCGGCACTGAGTGGCCTTTATTTCTTGTCCATTATTCTGCTCAAAATATTCGGCAAGTAATAACAAAGGTCGAATCGTTTATGGATTGGCAATTAATCTCACACTACCTGCTGGCCATACTTTCACTACCTGTCGCAGTTGTGACAATCAAGAACGTGGTCGAAAACTCGGCTACCTTATTTGATGAAGATCTGACACTCAAAGATCGCGTGCTATTAAAACAGTTCGCTTTTTTCGTGCTACTGCCTGTGGTGGTATTGTTTCATGAGTTGGGTCACGCGCTGGCTGCTCGTTTTTACGGCGCTACCATCAGTGCCTTTCACTGGAGCATGTTCTGGGGTGAAGTGACAATCGATGGCCGACTCTCGCCTTTGCAGCATTATGTGATCGCCATGGCCGGTAATCTATTTCAACTTTCTGGTTGTTTTTTCGTCCTTGCTGTGGCCGCTATGGAAAGTTCACCGGCCATAGTGGCGCTCTGTGTTTACTTCTATCTTTTCAACGGATTGGCTTGCTTACTGGGTTATCCCTTGCTGTCTCTCACTTCATGGAACGACGACTTCGCCATTATTTATGGACAAGGCGGCCCTGTCCTGGGCACCGTCACCGGTATCATCCATTTAATTCTTATTGCCCTGTTTCTCGCCTCCTTTTTCAGTACTACCACCAGACTCTGGTTTGTGCGTAAAACCAGGCCCGCCTGGTATCGCGAATTCGCCAAAACACTGGCGCGGGCTGAACAAGAAAACGACGCTGTTAACTATCTGGCTGTGGCCTGGCAATATTATTTTGTCGGTTTAGACAAGCTTTGCGAAAAGTGTTTAAATATTGTGGAAAAACTTGATGCAAAACTAATGGACGTTTGGTTATTGCGTGGATATATCAATCAAAGTAAAGGCCGTTTTGAGAGCGCCATTTTATGCTTTGCCGAAATTACCAGCGCAGAAGGTGACAAAACCTTGCAGGCGCGGGCATGGATGGCCCGTGGTCACTGCCTGGCGCAAAAGCTTGAAAATGCCAAAAACCCTGACTGGCACGATATATTAAAAATCTATAAGCAAGCTTCAGTGGTGGACCCTGAGCTGGCCGACCCCCATTATTACCTTGGTGTAACACTGATCAAAGCCGGTCTTTTAAGCGACGCCGAAGCCGAATTGCAACTTTGCCAGGGCAGCCAGGGACGGGTACTGACCTGGCTTGACCCCATGCTCGGCTCAATGGTTCAGCAAGAAGTAAATAACATTCGCAGCCGCAGTCGAACCAAGCAATAAATTTCTCTCACCCTTGTCAGGAGAATGCCTCCTATAATTACCGCTACCGGAAAACACGTGGCGTTACTAAATAAAGGCATCTAATTTGAACCTCAGCGCATTAGTCCATGAGCTGCTAACGCATCACTCCACTGCAATCGCCTGGGGCCTGGCGATATTAGCATTTGCTCTGGCAGCAGATAACCTAGTCAGACTCTATACAGAGCGCCACCGGCTGGTTAAAGAAGAGCTGAACGATGATGACCGGGCCTTCGCCTGGCGTCTGGTGATATTTCTGGTTTTGCCAATTCTAGTTTTGATTGATCTTCGAGTGAGCGAGATCGTCGTTTCTTCCGGTATCAAAGACGGTGGCACCATCGCTCTTTGTGGCGAAATGGTGCAATTAATTTTTGCTTTTGTTTTAGTTCCGGCTCTGCTGGTGCGACCACATCCTTTTCTGGCCACTTTTCTCGGTTACACCGTGGCTTTCACCCTCGGCCTCAATCTCGTTTTAAATCCAGCCATGGCACTGGCTGGGGTAGGCACTGAGCGCTTAAATAATCCATTCATCATTGTGCACAGTCTGCTTACTCTGACATTTCTTTTTTGTCTGCGCTATTCTCCGGTGCGTTTCTGGTTTTCCGGCCTCACTCGGCCACAAATCTCAAAAGAGCTGGCTCAATCACTTGCCCTGTGGAAAGACCAGAAGCATGACCCAAATTTGACTTTGCGCACTGGCTTGCTCTACGTCAGAGCGGGCATGAACCGCCAGGCTAGAACTTTACTCAAGCATCTCGATACAACTAACATTCATGCCTCTTTTCTCAAGGCACTTATTTCGTTTCGTCAGCGGCGCTATGCTCAGGCAAAAGAGCTGTTTGTGCAAACATCAGAATTTCAAGGCGTTGACGGTGAGCTGAAAGCAACTCTTCTAGCTGCTGCAGCATGCTCGGCTTTTGCCAACGGCGAGACCATAAACAGCCTCAACCTTTGCGACCGGGCACTGGAATTTGAAGATGCTTGCCTGACTGCACGGATGGTCAGAGTTGACGTCTATCTGGCTCAGGGCAAAAAAGCTCAGGCGGCTCAAGACATTATGGTGGCAATGCATCTGGGCCTCAATTTCGACCTTAAAGACACAGTGCCGGTAGATATTGAGCAGACTTACATGCAGATCGCGGCACTGTCGAAGCAAGCTCAAACTGTGCGTTCTCAAGTTCTTTTGAAAAAATGATGCGGGTTATACGAAAAATCCCTTTCCTCTTTTTAGATAATACATATAATGTCAGAAGCCGAATTGTGGGGAAAAGGGTCTTTACAGGAATCCATTTTTTGAGGTCCTGTTTACAGCGTGCCGAATAGTGCCAAAGTCAGATTGAACATCCGTGCCAGAATGGTGATTCTGTGTCTGGCAGTGGCAACTCCTTTGCTGGCTATCGGAAGTTTCTCGCTCTTCAAAGAGTATCAAACCCTTAAACATGAAGCAGAAAATGCCACCACTCTGCAAGCAGCCACCGGCGTGCGCACTTTAACCAACTGGATTGACTCTCAGCTTAATTCGCTCTCGGCTGTAGCCGCCTTGAATGCAAACGCGCATAGCAGCGGGGTCAACACTGACACCACACTTTCGACCGCACTGGTGGCACAACCATCGTGGAGCAAATTATTTTTGACTTCTTCCGATGGCAGCAAGGTGTTGGCCCAAGCGCATCGCGAAACCAAAAGCAGTGCCGCCGGGCTAATCGCAGGCGACAGCATCGTTTTAAAACAATTGCTGCAGACCACTCGAAATAGCTCCCGGCCTGCCATGGCGTCAGCCACCGTATTTGATCAGTCAGGCAAACCCTACATCATCGCTTGCGCCCCTGTTGTGCAAAACAACAAAGTGCAAGCGCAGCTGATGGCCGCCATCGAACCCAAAGCAGTGCTTAACTTATTCACCGGCCTATCCGGTGACTCCAGCCAGTCGAGCGCGGTTATCGCCATCATCGACTCAGAAAAGCGGGTGATTGCCAGAACAATTGAAAACGATTTCTGGCAGGGCAAAGATTTCTCCCATGCTAAAACCGTTCAGGCTGCTGCGGGCAAACAGAAAGGCACACTTGAGGCCATCGGCATTGCCGATCCCACTCCGCGCGCTTATGCCTTCGACCATGTGCCCGGCACAAACTGGCAGCTTACTGTGGGTATGCCCACAAGACTTATATACGGAGCAGCTCACGATCAGCTGATTTTAATGGTGGCTCTGGCCGCCTGTGCCATCGGTATCTCTTTTGTCCTGGCATATTCCGCGACATCGCACTTCACCAGAGCGATTAACTCACTGGTGCGAGAAGCGCTGGCCCTGGGCAAAGGCGATTTTTCCAAAAGAGTTGAAGTGAAATCGAGCGATGAACTTGGCCTATTGGCCCGAGCCTTCAATGAAATGGCGAATACCCTTGAGCTTGACCGTGATCAAAAAAACATGGTCAACCGCATTTCAGAATCAGTTCGGCAATCTTTAGATATAGACGAAATTTTAAACACCACAGTCAAAGAGCTCGGCATCGCCTTAGATGCCAGCCGCTGTTGTCTGGCTTTGATTGATACCCACAACACCACAGCGCTTGAAGACGACGAGCTCTCTTTCGATTATGTCTGGTGGAATGAAAAGTTCAGCGGCAACGCTCTCACCAATTGCAAAGTTTTGATTTCTGAAAACACCATGCTGCGGCGCATCATCGATCAGGGCTCAATAATCTGGCTTGACGTTTTAGCCGAACAAGATTTTAACGGTCTGATTGACGACAGTGCCGGCAGCGACGCCGCTGATTGGCGCTCAATAAAAACATTGATCGCCTGCCCTATACAGGCGGCTTCCGGTATCATCGGCCTGATTTTAGTGCACCAGTGCGACCACACGCGAGCCTGGTCGCACTCAGAGCTTGAGCTGGTAGAAGCGGTGGCCAACCAGGTTTCGCTGGCAATCGACCACGGCAGACTGTACAGCCACGCTAAAACACTGGCCGAAAAAGAACAGCTAATTAATCATATTGTTCGCTCCGTGCGCACCTCACTTGATGTTGATACCATCCTTGATACTGTCACCAGCGAACTCTCTAAAGCCCTTGGTGCCGATCGTGTACAAATTGCTCAGCCACGAGCGGAAGGGCCACTGGTTGTCACTCACGAGCATCACACCGTAGAAATGGAAAGCCATAAAGGCTTGAGTCTTTACGGCAATAGCATTGATTTTCACCCTAATGCCACAGTCAATTCTTTTGTTAGCGATACGGGCAACACCGTGCTGGGAATTGATCTGACCACTGCTGAAGACGGCAATCAATCTACAGCTACGCTTTCAGTTGTCCACCAGGTAAGTGGTGACCACGGCTGCCTTCCCTTCTCTGAATATTTAGCCACGGTCGGGTCGCAAAGTCTTATTGCCGCTCCGCTTCTCAATGAAAATCAGCTGATGGGAGTACTAATCGTTCATCAATGCAATAGCTTGAGACAGTGGACCGAACACGAGATTCGCCTTGTGGCCGCCATCGCCGATCAGCTGGCCGTAGCCATCGCCCACGCCCAACTCTTCGCCCAGGTGAGACACCAGGCCATTACCGACGGTCTAACCGGTTTATACAATCACGTCTACTTCAAAAATCGCCTCACTGAAGAATTGCGCACCGCTGAAAGAAAAGGCCAGCCGGTTTCACTAATCATGATTGACCTGGACAAACTAAAAGTTATCAATGACACCCATGGTCACCCGGTGGGAGACTCGGCCATCAGACAGATTGGCGCTATTCTCAAAACCCTCTTGCGTAGCGGCGACACTGCCGCACGTTATGGCGGCGAAGAGTTCGGCATTATCTTGCCGGAGACATCTCTCCTAGAAGCGGCTTTAATTGCCGACAGATTATGCAGTCAGATTCGCAATACCCATGTGCCCGGTCTCGGTAAAATTACAGCTTCTCTTGGCACTGCCTGCTATCCCAAGCAAGCTCGCAATTCTTCTGAACTGATTGAAAAGGCTGACAAAGCCCTTTATGCAGCAAAAAACAGCGGCCGCGACCAAGTGCGAGTATTCGAAGAAGATCTGCAAATCGGTGCCTCCCCGACCTTCACCAACGTCACGCGCGAACAAGAACGGTCAAATCAAGAGTCGTGACAGTGAATCAGAAATTAGTGCTTTTCGACATCGACGAAACCATGATCTCTTCAGACGGTGCCGGCCGCAGGGCACTGGCTCGCGCTTTGCGTGAGCAACACGATATACCGGAAGAACATACACGCATTTCCATGTCGGGAAAAACTGATCCGCAAATTTTGATGGAGATTTTTACCGCTCACGGATACGAGAAAGCAAAGGCGCTTTCGCATATCGATGAACTGATTGCCTGCTACCTGACTTATCTGGAAGAAGAGATGCGCGCTTCGCAAACTCTAATTTTGCACAAAGGCGTTGTGGCAATTTTGGAGAGACTGGCAGCAGACGAAAATTGCTATCTTGGTTTACTGACCGGCAATGTCGAAATCGGTGCGCGCAAGAAACTGGATTTCTTTAATCTGAACGGCTATTTTCCCATTGGCGCATACGGATCAGACTCGGCTAATCGCCTTGATCTGCCGCACGTTGCCGTCGGTCGGGCTCTAACACATTTTCAAAGAGAATTCGCGCCACCACATGTGGTGATAGTCGGTGACAGCGTCAACGACATTGCCTGTGCTCATGGTTATGGAGCCAGCGTAATTGCTGTCAACACCGGTAAAACTTCGTGGCAAGAGTTGGCTGACTGTAAACCGCAACATCTTTTTCAAAACCTGGTCGATACAGAAGCTGTCTACCAGGCTGTTTTCAACTAAATTATTGTCTGCGGCTTTCAATATATTTCAATATTGCCGCGCGCTGTTTGGCGTTGAGGGAAGCGTCCCAGTGCAGGGCTTTATAACGAATGGGCGGCATGCTGCCCTCTTCCACCACTGTAGTAATTTTTGCCAGATCAATGCTTGAGATGAGCTCTTTTCCAGAAACTTGATCTTCAGTCAGTTTGAATGACTTTTGCCCTTCCAACATATCGCGGGCAATGGTATCGCGTGCGATGGGAAAAGCGGCGTAGTAAGGATGAGCGATAAGGCGGGGAGTGACACTGTGACAATCAACACAGCTGCTCTGCAATATTTTTGCTACCGGAGCAAAGTCGGGATTCTTGCTCACATCGGCAACCGACGGGCGCACCACAAAGAAGTTAGAAAGGGGAAATGCCAGACCGAAGGCAAATACCACAAGCAGCAAAATGAACGGTAAAAGACGATTGAGAGGCACGTTGCCTCTGCTGGTGCGCATGAGGGAAATCCTTTTTAGACTTTAGACAATATAGCGCATAGAAATAACTATAATTGTTCAGTGCAAAATCATATAAGGGGAATGGTCTTGTCAGGCGAAAGAAGACCGCGCGGCAATAAAAGAACAATCAAGGCTTATATCGGCCTTGGTTCAAACGAAGGCGACCGCTTGGGCTACGTGCAGCAGGCCATGCAGCTTTTGAAAGACGTAAACGGCATCAGGGTAACCGAATGCTCGAGCCTTTACGAAACCGAACCTGTAGGCGATATCTATACCGAATGGTTCGTCAACGCCGTGGTCGCCATCGAGACCAGCTTGACCGCCGAAGATTTGCTCGATGTCTGCCGTGATATCGAAAAAAGATTGACTGAAATGCACCGCCATAATTCCAACGGAAAAACTCGCGAGCGCATTATCGATCTCGACGTTCTTTTTTATGGCGACAGCGTGGTGGAAAGTGCCGGCGGTTTAAGGTTGCCGCATCCCAAAATTCACTTGCGCTCTTTTGCTCTGGTACCGCTGCTTGAAATCGCACCGGATATTCGCCATCCCGGTTTCGATAAAAGTGTGGCCCAGTTGCACGAAGAGCTGGTAGAGCCGGAACAAGTATTTCTTTTCGGCACACGGGCGGCTGAACTCAACGAAATTGATGACTGAGCTTGAAATTGAAGACGAAAAACAGTGAATTTTAAAATCGGCTCCGATATCTGTTCGATCAAAAGAGTGGAAGACGTCTATAAGCGCTTCGGAGAACGTTTTCTTGATCGAATTTTGACTGAGGGCGAAAAAGCCTATGTAATGTCGCGGCCCAAAGATTTTTTATCTAGAGTGGCAGCACGGTTCGCCGCCAAAGAAGCCACTTCTAAAGCGCTGGGCACCGGCTTCATTGGCGTTGGTTGGAAAGAAATTGAAGTGGTCCGATTGCCCTCCGGCGCCCCGACCATAAAATTGCATGGTCGCGCTCAAGCCGTGGCCGAGAGCCGCGGTCTCACTACTTTTGAACTGACCATGAGTCATGAGCAAGAGTACGCCATTGCTTTTGTACTGGCCGTGGGAGCTTATTTACCTGGCTCAGGTCCGGGCTGACCCACAGGCCGTCCGATTGCCATGGCAATCATCAAACATTGATCGACTTTTTCCATCACTTCTTGAGGAAAGGCGCCGATTTTGCTGACCATCAGTGTTTTGGGAATGGTGGCGATCACGGTGCAGTCGATAACGCTGTCTAAACGCAGTCCGGCAGACTTGCCTTCAGGCGTATCCATTAAAACTTCCACTTGTGTGGGTTCGCGCGCAGCCCTGGTTGTATTGCTGGTTAAGGGCACCAGCAGTACGTCATCGAGACGCGCGTTGTTATAGTCGTTAGAAATAAGTACGGCAGGTCGGCGTTTTGTCTGAGTCGATCCGTCGTCGGTTGTGTACGGAAAGGACACTAAGACGACGTCACCTTTCCTGTACGTTGTCGGCTTCGAAGTCATTGGCTAGTCGGAAGAGACCGTTAAATAGTAAAGTCCGTTAAAAGAAACGGCTGCCCAAGTACACCTGGTCAGCATGTAATTGTAGCAAGTTTGCAAACTTTTGAGGCAGTTAGTAAAACTGCAAAGCACAAAAGGGCCCTCTCGAGCCCTTGGTCAACCAGACCGGGATTAGCCTCTAGTTAGGCGTAACCATGACCATACATAGCATCAGTTTCATGATCTTCACGACAAAGGATGGCAGATGATGCCTGAGCAATCCCTCTGACGGTCTCCTCACGAGCTGCCGGCATATAGGACATAGCTAAATCTTTGAAGCCGTGTCTTATTTCCCAGAAGTTCGGAGCGCCTTCAAAGACACTCTTTTCCGATTTATCGTTGTCATTACCGAAGAAGTCGTTATCCACTAAATTCCTCTCCATTTGGAGATGAGTTACTTGACGCAATTATAACAGGCTTTCAAGAGATAAGTCCAGCAGAATTAATCTACCAAACCCCACTTTTGATTACAGTGATCTTTATCAGTCCACAGTTGTACTTACCCAGATTGTCGGATCAAATAGACCCTACTCAGGTAAAATTAATATAGCGCTGAACAACCGGTCTGCCAATGGTGGTTTTACGATGTAAAGTGGACGGGCTGCTATTCTCGGTCAGGAAACTGCTTCCGTAAAAATTCGATGGTGCGCACTGTAGCTCCGCCCGGCACGAAAACTTCAGCTATTCCCTGACTTAAAAGAGAATCGCGGTCCTCGTCAGGCATTACCCCGCCACCAAACACTAGAATATCGTCTACACCTTGCTCTTTCAGCAATTTGACCACTTTGGGCAACAAAGTCAGATGAGCCCCTGACAGAATGGAAAGGCCAATGGCATCAACGTCTTCTTGAATGGCAGTCTCGACAATCTCTTCAGGCGAGCGGTGCAGGCCCGTGTAGACCACTTCCATACCAGCATCGCGTAGCGCCCTGGCAATCACTTTGGCCCCACGATCATGCCCGTCCAGGCCCGGTTTGCCAATCAGAACGCGAATTTTGCCCTTGCTCATGCTGCCTCACATCTATATAGATACATAGTTTAGAACAGCCCCTTCGGCCATCCAACACTTTTTCAAAAATTCAAGAAGGCCCAGGAGTTAGTTTAGGAGCCATGAGCGAGAGAAGTTCTTCAAAATCGGGGATGTCTCGCCTGTTAATCAAATAAAAACCTCTTTTCGTCCTCAACACCGCCCAGACAAGAAATTTGGGCAGCTTCAAGCTGACGATATCTTCATTGGCAATGACATGACGACCGAACAAAGTCTCAATGGTTAGAGAGTCAGCGGCCACAATCACGCCTTTGACCTCGAAAAACAGAGAAGGCAGCATCACCGCGTCCAGGCAAAAGATAAAGACCAGCAAGAAAACTTCAGACCCGAAGTCTACAGACAGCTTATGTTGGGCACGCTCAATCATGCTCATGGGCATTGAGATATTGAGACCCAGCAATACCAGCAAATAAAAATATCGAACCAGGTTTTTGCGACCTTTGCGCCTGAATGAAGGCAGTTCGTCGCTCAAAACTGCTTTTTTCAATTTAGCTATTTTCTTATTGTCGTCTACCATGGGCTCGATATTATACTTCTCCAACCTGAGCAAATGGTCTACCGGCAAGCCGACAATTGGAGCTAATCTGTAGGGTTTGGACCGTTATGTTTGGACCGATATGAGTAAATCATGAAATTAGCCGATTATATTTTCCAGCGCATTGAAAAGACCGGAGTGCAGCATACTTTTGGCATTCCAGGCGATTTCGTCTTGCCGCTCTACGCAGCTCAAACCCGCACCAGCTTAAAGACTGTAGTTCTCACCCACGAGCCTTCGGTAGGTTACGCCGCCGATGCCTACGGTCGTTTGCGCGGCCTGGGAGTAGCCCTGGTCACTTACGGTGCCGGCGGACTGAACATGGTTAATCCAGTCGGCCTCGCGTACGCTGAAGAATCACCACTGCTGGTGATAAGTGGCGCGCCTGAAACCCGATTTCGTCGGGACAAACCACACCTGCACCATTGCGTCAAAAATTTTGACACTCAGCACCGCGTCTATGCTGAAGTTACCGAATCAGATGCATTAATCGACAATGTCAAAACCGCTCAAAGCGAAATCGACCGAGTTTTTGACACTACTTTATCGGCCTCAAGACCAGGCTATATAGAATTGCCGCGCGATATGGTCAACCAAGAACTCGACATTGAAGCGGCTAGATTACCAGAATTGCAGCCGGTGCATCCGGCTCTTGCCGCCGCCGTCAGCGAAATTGCCATGCGTTTGAAAGCGGCCAGCCAACCAGTTTTAATCGTTGGCGTAGAAGTGCGTCGCTTTGGTTTGAAAGATGCGGTAATCGCTTTTTCAGAAGCTTTAAACATACCGGTAGTAACTTCGATTTTAGGCAAAGCGACATTCCCTGAAACTCATCCTAATTTCATCGGCAATTATTTTGGCCAGTTCGGCAATCCTAAAGTCAAAGAATATGTTGAAAGTTGTGACTGCATCATCGCTCTAGGAGCGGTTATGACCGAGATGGAAAGTGGTGGCTATACGGCTAAATTGAAAGCTGAATGCCTGACTCAAATCAACAATCACGAAGTAAAAATCGGCTATCACAATTATGGCAACTTAAAACTCGATCAAGTCTTGAAAGAATTGCTCGATTCAGTCACTTCAAAACTGGTGCCGACTAAAAGATTCACAGTGCCGGCCATTGCAAAAGAAATAATCGAAGCGCCTGAGGGCAGCAAAAAACTAACAGTGGCAGCCATGATTGGCGCTCTCAATGAATTACTGGAAAACAGTCAGGAATTTTCAGTAGTGACCGACACCGGTGACTGCATGTATGCCGGTATGAGTTTGCAAACGGATATTTTCCTCGCTCCTGGTTATTACGTCAGCATGGGATTTGGCGTACCGGCCGCTATTGGCGCTCAACTGGCAATGCCCAGCCGCAGACCGATCGTTTTGGTTGGTGACGGTGCTTTTCAAATGACCGGTATGGAAATCAGCACCGCTGTAAAAATGGGACTCAATCCTATTGTCATTGTCTTTAACAACGCCAGCTATGCCATGCTGCGTTTCATCGATCAAGAGCGAGACTATTTCGATTTACCGCGCTGGGATTATGTTGAGCTGGCTAAGGCTGTAGGCGGTAGCGGTGTGCAAGCCACTTCAGCGGCAGATTTCAAAAAAGCGCTCACAGCCGCACAGAAAAGCGACAAAATGTTTCTCATCGATGCCGTGATTGAAAACGATGACATTTCGCCCACTTTAAGGCGACTGACAGATCACTTCGGCAAAAAAGTAAAAGCGGCAATATCTTAGAGAGGCCAATATGCCGGGTAGAAATAGGGTTATTGTAATTTTGTCGGCTCTAGCGGCCAGTCTTTTTGGCTCCCAAGTTTTAGCGCAAGAGCAAGTGCAAGACGAGATAGTAAACATCAATGACTATCGGATCAAATCGACTATTGAAGAAAAAGTACCGGCGAAGAAAATAACGATCACTATATCTGGTGCCGATCAAGCGCACAAAAAAAAGTCAGGCAGCGCACTTCTGGCGGCGCCACGGGCAGTTGGCGGCATTATTTCAGGAATTACAGTTGGCGTGCCCATGCGCATTGCCCGCGACATTTCGTTTGAAAGCAAGCGTATGAGCGATCAGATTACCGACGATATGGCCGGATCAGAGCGGCCCGACTTTATTGCCCGCACCATTGGCTCGTGTACCGGTGTAGCCTATGGTCTTTTTAGCGGCGTCATCAAAGGTTCAATCAAAGGAACTGAGCGGGCGCTGGAATGGGGCAGTCGCAAGCCTTTTTCGCAGGAATCAATGAGCTTGAAAGACTCAGAGCAGAAGCCTGAGCAATAGTTTTCATTTGGCAGACCAAAATAAATCAGCTAATATGGACCCCTTGGCAACTGTGCGGTTTTCCGGGCGATAAAAACGGCGCTTCTATGGGTATGTAAAAGTCGTAGTTTGGCTAATTTGGCGTTCAGAATTGTATTGAGGGAACCTCGTGCCACTTCACAGTCACAAGAATCAGCCCGGTGCTGACAGCACTAAAGCAAACGCAGAAGCGGCTAAAGAAAATCCGGGTTTTGTCTCTTCTTTGCTCCATTCGGCTGCTTACGAAGGTCTGCAGGCCCCTATCCAGGGTTTAGCCCAGATCGTCGACCAGACCGCCGGTACAAAGCTCGATAAAAGTGTCACTTTCATGAAAGCACCGGCCGCAGCTGAATTTCAGTCAGCCAGCTGGTACGGGCAGCAGATCGGCTCAGTAGGCAAACTGGTTCCTTTTATCGCTGCCTATGCCGTCACTCATAAGGCTTTTTCCAGCGCCGGATTAACCGCCGGCACCGAAAATGCCGCGAAAGCCTTGTTCAGCAAATCGAACGGAATTCACGTGGCTGAAACCGCAGTGGCCGGCTTTGCCACCGAAGCGATCTTTTCTCCGGTAGACCATACCAACGGTAAACCACTAACTAATTCAGAATTTGCCCTGGCTCGCATGAAAAATGGCACAGTTGGCGCTGTCACATTCGCCACTCTCACCAGCGGCATGATCGGCCTCAGACACGCCGGCATGGCCGTAGAAAATCAGACCTTAAAATCGGTTCTCACCAACAACGCCTTTGGTGCGGCCATATCAGGCATTCCAACGGGAATTGTCAGTGCCGATACTCATGCACGCATAGTGGAAGGCCGCGCCGCCACTAATCAGGAACGAGTTGAGTCAGCATACTCAATGTTTATTGTGGGCGGTGCGCTAGGCGGCCTCAGTCGCTCAGCAAAAATCGAAACCACCGGCATCGAAGCAAAAAGCAGTGCGCCTAAATCAAGTCTGCTCTTGTCAATCAGTGAGCGAGTGCAAAGGAAAGTCAGTGCAGGTTACGAAAGTTTCGACAATTTCATGGCTTCAGTTAATCCATTGCTCAAAGGCCCGGAGATGCAACCGGCACACGCCACAGTTGGCGGCCGAGGCCTTGGTGGCAGAGCGATGGAATCGACACTGCACGAACTCGGCAAACCACCGATTTTTGAAAATCGTAGCGCCACCGTCAGTAGTGCCAATATCGAAGGCTCCAGTGTCGTCTCTAAAGCAGGCAAAGAAGTAACCGGCATAGAAGCAAAAGGCAAAGACGCCGCTAAAAAGACTAAAGATGAGGCCACTGACGGCTCTAAAATAGAATCGACTGAGGGTTTAATCTCAGCCTCCAAATGGCTCCATCAGCTTGGCCACCCCGACATAGCGGAGTATGTCAAAAACGACCGGGTATTGAAAAAACAAAAGGCTATTAAAACTCTGGGCCAGGGAAATGATTCGCCTGTGGTCTTGGAACTGGCTCCCAGCAAAGAATTCCCCAATGGCGGTGCACTTAAGGTGACCATCGCTGAAGGTGGTTTCGAAAACAATTATGGTAGTCGCCCCGGTGACGCTAAAATTTACGGCAAGGTGCATGAAGTCGATTTGAACGGCAGTGGATTTTCTGGATCGGCAGCACTCTATGTGCAAGAACTGGCCGACCCTGTAGTCAGGCCCGCCTCTCATCTGGTTGATGCTCTATCGAAGCAGCTTGACCGGGCCGGTCTGGAAATTACCGATGTCGGTTCGGGCATCGAAGGTCAGGTGGGCGTGAGCCGCGTAAACGGCCATCTGGTTGTAATCGATTATCCGGCTGTAACTAAAAAAGGTGGCGGCAACGAAACGCTTGAAGCCATTCGCGGTGGTTATGATCGCGTCGAACGTGAATATGATCTCGAAAACGAAGCATTAAAAAACGGCAAAAGTAAAGAAGAAGCTGAAGCTGTACGTGAAGTCAGTATTGACGTAGAAACCATGGCGAAGCGGCAAGATGTGCTCGAAGGCAACAAATTGTCACCAGCCGAAAAAGACATCTTGAAGCAGCTCACTCAAGTTGAAACAGGCGACCTGACGCTAAAAGAAGTTCGAGAAATGGCCGCCTTTGTTGACGGGAAATATAACGCCAAAGGCACCGGCGCGGATATGGTTTATGGCAAGAACGTAGTTGATGCTGTAGTCAAGAAAGCCCGTGCTCTTGGTGCCCTGCAAAAGCCTGCTAAGGCGGCTAAAATAGAAAAAGACTTCGAGAACGAAAACGACGACTACTAAAAAATGACTAAACACATTGGCATTGCCGCCTGTAGCGCCGAAGGCGCGGCGCTCTGTTATCGCACCATATGCAGTGAAGCGCAAACCATTATGGGCCGCCACTGGCATCCTGAAGTCAGCCTGCACAATCATCCTATGGGCCGTTATCTTGAGACCCTGGAAGGAAAAGGCGGATGGCAAGGAGTGGCTGATCTGATGATTGACTCATCAATTCGCCTGGCTAGCATGGGCGCTGACTTTGTTATTTGCCCAGACAACACCGTGCACCAAGCCTATGATCTGGTCGCCAGGGCATCACCTGTACCCTGGTTAAACATCGCTGAAGTGGTGGCAGGCGAAGCTCAACTTAAGGGTTTGCAAAAACTCGGTGTCTTGGGCACCCGTTATTTGATGGAAGGGCCTGTCTATCAAGTCAAATTAGAGGCTCTCGATATCGCCTGGGAAACGCCCACCGATAGCGACAAAAAAGAAATCAATCGCATAATTTTCGAAGAACTGGTGCACGGCAAAATGAAAGACTCGTCGCGCCATTATTTTCAAGAAGTAATTACGGTTTTGAAGCGCCGCGGCTGCGATGGCGTAATCTTAGGCTGCACCGAAATACCGCTTTTGATTGAACAGCAAGATTCGGTGTTACCAGTGCTCGATTCAACGCGACTACTGGCCCGCAGTGCACTTTTCACAGCCATGCAAAAGAAACCGGTTAAAAAAAGAGCATGAGATTGTGACCGCCACTGCACCAAAAGACTTAACCCCTCTGGTGACGGGCAACCTATGGCGAGCAATCTGGACTATGAGCTGGCCGCTATTGCTCATGACCATCGCCAATTCTTTTGTCGGCCTGGTGGATGTCTATGTGGCCAGTTTCCTTGGCTCCGATACGCAAGCAGCAGTAGGTCTGGCTGAACACGTACTTTTTCTCTTTTTGCTTTTTATACTTTCGGTGGGAGTTGGTTCTACAGCTATTGTCGCCAGAGCATTCGGCGCCGGTGACAAGGCTTCGATGATTAAGGCCACCGGCCAATCATTCGCTCTTTCTATACTGCTCGGCCTGGGTATGACAGTCACTGCCACTCTGCTTGGTCATTACGCCCTGCCCTTTTTCACCAGCTCGGCGGTAGTATTACAGGTAGGGCGCAGCTACTTGATTGCTTATAGTTTCGTGCTTATTCCCTTCAGTATGACTTGCATTGCCAATGCGGTTTTTCGCGCCATCGGTGACAGTAAGACGCCACTATATATAGTATCAGTTGTGACGGCCATCAATATTGCCGGTGACTTTCTTACAGTGATGTACGGCTGGCCGGTAAAGGGTTTAGGTGTGCTCGGTATGGCCTATGCGGCGCTGGTGGGCAGTTCGGTTGGTGCAATTTTAGCGGTACTGGCCATTCGCAGATCGGTTTTAAAAGATAGCCTGAAAAGCATATATCCGTTAAATTCCAACGAAATTATGCGTATCGCCAAAATTGGTGTGCCATCGGCCTTGCAAAGATTGGCCTGGTCTCTTTCAGTCTTTGTCGTCTTCTTCATTTTGGCTCGCTGTCCTGATTCAGTCAGCGCCCTGGCTTCATGGACAATCGGTATGCGCGTCGAATCACTCATATTCATGCCGCTCATGGCTTTAAGTTTAGCTGTGGCATCAATTGTCGGTCAAAATCTTGGTGCCGGAGAACATGACCGCGCTTTCAAAGCCGGTTGGCGAGTGACATGGATTGGCATCTGGTCGATGACGGTGCTTGGTTGCGTACTTTACTTCTCGGCAACGCCAATTGCACAGCTAATGAGTCAAGACCCGAGCACTATTGCTTACACTGCCAACTACTTGCGAATAAACGCCCTTGGTGAGCCATTCCTTGCCCTCGGTATGGTTTTGACCGGCGCCCTGCAAGGAGCCGGTGATACCAAAACGCCGATGTACGTCACTTTGATTTGCAACTGGATCATACGTTTGCCCATCGCCTTTGTACTGGCGCTGACCCTCCATCGCGGGCCGGAAGGCGTCTGGTGGGCGATGATATTTTCAGTACTTACTCAAGGACTTCTGATTGCCTGGCGCTATCAGTCAAAGCTCTGGATGGAGGCTTGAGTTTAGCCGTTGTTACTAGCAGTGAAAGCAGCACCCACTGCACCAGTTTGATATGTCCGCTATTGAAATTGTATTCAAAAATTCCAGCAAAGCTGAGCGAGATCAAGGCACCGAGAAGACCTAAGCCTATGGCACTGTTCATGCCCTGCCAATTGCTTGTCTCGTTATCTTCTTGTTTCGATTGGCGATAGGAGAGGTAAAGGGCGCTGCCGAGCAAATATAAGAAGGCAGCCAGTCCCAATATTCCTGTAGTGGATAAAATTTGCAGATAATTACTGTGAGCGTGATTAAGATCGGTAGAACGGCCTGCCACAACCGCTTCGGGCATAGGCAAGCGAGGAAAATTACGTGGTCCCACGCCGGTAATTGGATGATCCTCAAAAAGTTTCCAGGCCGTACTCCAGATTTTCAACCGTGCAGTGATGCTCACATCTGATTGCCAGTGAGCCATGGGAGCGATTCTTGCTTTAACCAGAGGAACAAAGCAGTAGCTCAGTGTGCCCACCACCAGCAATACGATCGCACCGCGTAAGAGCATTTTAGGAGAGACGTACAGACAAATACTGAGAAAAGCAAAAATCATTCCCACCCAGGCACTGCGCTCGCCGCAGAACAGAAGCCCGAGAAAATTTGCCAGAAGCACAGCCACAAAGATTTTATCGTTGCCTAAAAGGGGAAGGCGGCGGTAACCTTTTTTGATTAAAAAGCCCAGGCCAAGAAAACTGGTAAGTTGAATAACACCAGCAAAAGACATGGGTTCACTGAGAAAACCGGTGGCCTGCAAAAACGGATATGTAGTAAAAGGATGGAAATGGAAAATTTGCTGAGGCACGGCGAAGAGGCCCGAAACGGCTCCGGCTAGAAGCAAAATTGTTAGGGTCCAGGCAGCGTTGTCTGTCTTGCGAAATAATTGAAAGGCTGTAAGGTAAGGCACCACCAAGCCCCGCATACTCCAGATAGCCTTAATGCCCTCATCAATGCCGCCGCAGGCCAGACCAGAAATCAAAACCGGTACGGCAAAAAGGCATAGTGGCGGTAGAAATGGCGCCTGGACCATCACCTTAAGTCGATCTAGACGGTCGCTCTGTGCCAGTGCCACTACTAAAAGCAAAATCAGGCAAATCCACGAACCGGAAACGCTACAGCAAAAACAAACCGCCAGAGCCATAGCAAGAAAGCGTTCGATGGATGCAAGAAAGGGAATGTTAGCCACCTGACTTAAGACTATTTATTCCAGTTGACCATGCCCATGATTTCTCGCACTTCAGTCAAGGTCTGACTGGCCACTTTTCTGGCCTTCTGATTACCGTGCTCAATAATTTGGCGCACTTTCTCAGGGTCTCTGGCAAGAATTTCGCGCTTCTCGCGAAATGGCCTGAAATAGTCATTGATATACACAGCCAGGCGCTTTTTGCAATCGACGCAGCCAATCTTGGCCGTTTCGCACTCATCTTTGGCCTGGGCGAGAATATCTTTGGCGAAAATATTGTAGAGCGGCCAGGGCACTTCACAAAGATCCGTATGGCCAGGGTCGCTTCTAGCAATGCGAGTGCGATCGGTGATCATCTGTTTGACTTTCTTTTCGGTATCGCCCTCAGTATCAGCAATTTTTATATCGTTGTTGAATGATTTGCCCATTTTCTGCCCATCAATGCCGCGCAGAAGTGGTGTTTCAGTAAATTCAGGCTTGGGTTCGGGAAAATAACTGACGCCGAACAAATTATTAAAACGTCTGGCAACATCGCGGGCAAACTCAAGATGCGACTCTTGATCTTTGCCGACGGGTATAAGCTCACCTTTAAAAGACAGAATATCCGCCGTCATCAGCACCGGATAGCCGAGCAAACCATAAGTGATTTTGTCGTGGGCGGCGCTTTCGTCGGAGTCGAGCATTTTGACCATATCTTTCAAAGTCGGCTCACGCTCAACCCAGTTATGGGGGGTGATCATCGAAAGCAACAGGTGTAGCTCGGCAATCTCAGGAATAGCCGACTGCACATAAATGGTCGAAACATCAGGATCAATGCCGACGCACAGCCAATCTAGAGCTATTTCCCAGATGTGACCCTGCACTTCTTTAGTATTTTGAAATTTAGTCGTCAGCGCGTGCCAATCGACAATTGAAAAATACGATTCATAGCGGCTTTGAAACTGTATCCAGTTTGAGAGCGCGCCAAAATAGTGTCCCAGGTGCAAACGCCCAGTGGGGCGCATACCCGACATTATTCGCTTTGATGTCATCTTCGGTCTTTCTATTTACCAGCTTGAGATTTAGCAATGTTCTCTCTGACAATTGCTTTCTTTCTGTTCACTTTATTTTTGCGGCGAGTCTTTTTCTCACGGCGATTATGCTTGTCGGTCATCTTCCAGTCCTAATTTGACGGTAAAGAACTGAGTTTACCTAATGCGAGCGCTAATTGCAGGAAATTTAGCGAGGTGCAAACCTTTCTTTTTCTCGAGTGAGGCGGTCCCAGTCAGAATCGGTCATGAAGCCCATTTTAACTAAGAGCTCTACCAGCTTGACGCCTTTCTGTCTGGCCAGCTCAACCACATCGCGCAATTCGTCGCCATTGAGGCGCCGGCGCTGCAATAAGTACTGTTCTAGCTCCACCCGCCCCAGTAATAAATCGGCGGTTAAACTGACAACCTGGTCCGGCGGGTCGATATAGCCGCGCTCTAAGGCATACTTACAAGTATGTAAAACCTGAGCCGGGTCACGTCCAATGCCGCCATCGGTGGCAACATTGATAAATGTTTTACCTGTTTTAAAAGCCGACACGATTTTTTTCAAATCGTCATCAAGGGCGTTGTTGCTTAAAGCCACCTGGCCAAAGGGGGCTACATGAAAACAAGTCTGAAATAGCCTTTCGATATCAATGGCCACAAGTGGCAGCGGATCTGTACGACGGATGTCAAAGGATTTTTTCTCAGGCTCTGCCTCAGGTTCTGGCTGACGCTCCGGCGGGGCAAACGAGGTCTGACTTTTAGGTTTCTCGAGTACCGTCGTCTGAGTAACCGCTTTTTCTTCGTCGTTCTTAATCGAGGCATTCTGCGCTTTCGCCATAAGCTCGTTAAATTCGGCACTCCCCACAGCCGGCAAACTATCCGAAGTGATTACTCCTGCCGGCCGCCGATCTTCCGGTTCTGCAATTTGTTCCTCAACTAGTGCCGGTGCCGGTTCCGGCTTCCCTTCAAGTTTTGTATCAGAGTTCGCTTCGCTCTTCACTTCAATAGCAGCATCTGGGTGATCAAGACCCTGCTCAGAAGCCAATTGAGCCACTAGTTCGGCAGCAGGCTGCTGGCCTTTGCCGCCCGACTGGTGACCGTTTTTATTGGCACCACTTTCAGTGCCTTTGGCCTTACTGGGTTTTTCCGTTTCCGCCTTGTCTGCAACAGCCTCCAACTCACTTTTCTTCTCCACCTGCTCTAAAATCGAGTCGAGACTGGGGCGAATACTGTCGACAGAGCCTGTACTGAGCAATCTAAAAAGCGAACTGGTGGCTTGCACCACATCAAAGCTGAATTCGCGCATGGCCTGGCGCATGGTGCGGCCATCGGTGACCCAACCAAGAACCACATAATCTTCCTTATAAAGCGGTTGTTTTTGCAACGCTTCTTGCCACTCTTGCGTGCCGAATTTGGGAGAGGGCACGATTTCGGTATTGAGGCCGACATTAGACTGCTGCAGAAAAAGCATTTGATCGGCAAAGGTATTGACTTGTTTAAGCGCGATTTTGAGGTTGCAGTTTTCAGGGCTCGATGCGCTCTGTGCCAGGCGCTCCACGCTGAATGTGCCCTCAGTCCAGAAAAGAAATTCAGTCAGGGCGTCATTGCCTTCCAGCAGGCCAAAGTTGGCCGCCAGAATTTCGCCATCACAGACGGTTACTTCTCCTTTCTGACTGCCATTGGTAAGTTGAACGGAAAAACTTTTGTTTGATTCGGTTGCCAGAAATTGCAGCAGACCTGGCAGGCTGACGTCGGACAAATTGCCTTCAATCATGAATCCTTACCCTACCTTGTAAAATTGCGTCAATGCGCTCAAGTTGATCTCCCGAACTTAGAAGAGGCTAAGTAATTAGTCCCTTATAAAGGCGAGCGGTGCGCACCGCGGCTCACCAAATTTACAAAAGTTAATCAATATCTTGACTGCTTAGAGTTGACTGAGATTTGGGTAAATAGCAGGAAGAGGCGCAAGCAAATTTTCTGCTGCTCTCGATTGAGTTTTTTTGCAAATTTTACTTCTACTAATTGGAGTTTAAGCGCGTTGGCCGCCAAAGTTACTGATGAACTCTCAGAAGATTACGCCGACGTCTTTGGCACTGGAGACGAGCCGGAGGCCGATGACGAGCCCGAGAAGGAAGTAGAGACCGGTGGCTTCACCGAAGACTCTGTTCGACTTTATTTGCGCGAAATCGGTCGCGTAAAAATGATCAAACCAGATGAAGAAATCGAGCTGGCCAGACGCATCGCTAAAGGCGATGGACAGGCAAAGAAGAAGCTGATTCAAGCCAATTTACGGCTGGTTATTTCCATTGCCAAAAAATATTTAAACCGTGGCCTGCCCTTTCAAGACTTAATTCAAGAAGGCAACCTGGGCCTGATTCGCGCTGCGGAAAAATTTGATCATACTAAAGGGTTCAAATTTTCCACTTACGCCACCTGGTGGATTCGACAGGCCATTAGCCGCGGACTGGCCGATAAATCACGCACCATCCGCGTACCGGTGCACATGGTCGAATCAATCAATAAGTTGAAAAAGACCAGTGCCAAATTGGCCCAAGAACTAGGCCGCAAGCCCAATGAGCACGAGTTATCTTCGGCCCTGGAAATTCCTGTGGGTAAAGTGCAGGAGATCATGGCCGCCGATCGCGAGCCTGTTTCGATGGAAATGCCGCTCAATCGCGACGATGAGACCTATATCGGCGATTTGATTGAAGATAATGAAGCCACCAGGCCAGATGCCACCACAGCCGAAGAACTTATGCGTCAAGACTTGAGCCGCATGCTCAGCCAGTTAACACCACGCGAACGCGACATCATGCATTTACGTTATGGTCTTGAAGACGGCAGGCAACGCACTCTTGAAGAAGTGGGGCGTTTGTTCAACATTACAAGAGAACGTGTGCGCCAGATTGAGCACAAAGCTTTTCGCAAATTACGGCAACCTAACTGGTCCTCAAGGCTGGCTGGTTACCTGGACGATTAAAATCTACTAACTGTTAACGAATTAGACGAAAGCCCTTCTGTCAACCTCTCAGGCTTGGTAGGGTTATGTCTATGACAGAAAAGCAGCTACTCGCGCCGAATGTTTTGACGGAGCTGGTTGACTTAGGCCAACGCCAGAAACTGCGTTTGCTTTTAAATGACCAGCATCCGGCCGACCTGGCTGAATGTTTTGAAGAACTGGGACCGAGCTATCGGATCTCATGTTTTCGCCTGCTTGATCTCGATAATGCCTCGGCTCTTTTAGCGGAGCTTGAACCGGACGGTCAGACCGAACTATTGCGAGACCTCGGCGACATCAGCATTGTTGCTTTGATCAGCAATATGTCTCCTGATGACGCGGTAGATTTGCTCAGTGAGTTGCCGCGAGAAAAGGCACGAGATTTAATTAGACAGGTCTCCGACGTCGAAGCGCAAGAAGATCTGACCCAGCTCATGACCTTCAAAGAAGACACTGCCGGCGGCATCATGTCCACAGATTATCTGGCTCTCCATGCCGATATGACTGTGGCAGAAGCCCTGGTCTATTTGCGCGAAAAATACGAAGATTTAGAAGAAGAAATTTACGACGTCTATGTAGTTGACGAGCAAGAAGTGCTTGTGGGCGAAGTGACTTTGAAAGAATTACTGACTGCTTCGCCTGAAGTTTTGGTCAAAGGCGTAATGGACGAAGACCTGGTCATGGTCGAAGCCGAAGTCGACCAGGAGGCGGCAGCGGAAATTTTGAGCCGGTATGACTTGCTCACTTTACCTGTAGTTGATGCTCATAAAAAGCTGCTCGGTATTATCACCGCCGATGATGTCATCGACGTTTTAAAAGAAGAAGCGATTGAAGACATTTTCCAGTCTTCAGGTATTACCACCGGCCCCGAAAACCAGGACGTACTTAATTACAACGTGCGCAGCGCTTTTTCAGCAAGGCTGCCCTGGCTTATCATCACTCTTTTAATTGAAAGCGGATCCGCTTCGGTGATCACCCACTTTGACTCGGTGATTCAGCAAATGGTGCAGGCAGCATCTTTCATGCCTTTACTTTCTGGAGTGACAGGCGGAGTAGCCACTCAAAGTACTTGTATTCAAATTCAAAGTAGCGGTAAAACCGCTCTCAGTCTCAAGGCCGCCCTGCGCAGCATTTTTCATGAACTCAAAGTCGGCATGTTACTAGGATTATTCTGCGGTCTGGCTACCTACTTGATTTCGCGTTTCCTGCACCAGTCCTCTTACCAACTGGGAGTGGTGGTGGGTGTTTCACTTTTCATCACCATGACTTTTGGAGTGGTGATCGGCACATTGATGCCAATAGTTTTCCGCAAATTAGGTGTTGAGCCGGCTCACGCCAGTGGCCCCTTTATTACCAGTATTCTTGATGTTTGCACTATGTCGATTTACCTTACAATAGTCCACTACTTTCTCGTTGCCGCCAAAGGCATTGCTTTCTAGCCGACTTTATTTCTCCAAGAGGTCAAATTTAGATGGAAATGGTCAAAGATCCAAATAAAAAGCTGGCGGATAAACGCGAGGAAGCCGGCTCAGTGAGCCAATCAGTCACAGGCAAACGTCACGAACGCGGCGTTCTGATGGCGCGGGAAAGGATTGAACAGCTTGTCGATCCAGGCAGTTTTCTTGAAATAGATCGTTATGCCGTGCACCAGTGCCTGGAATTCGGCATGGAAAATAAAGTAGCCGCAGGTGACGGTGTGATTACCGGCCAGGCTCATATTGACGGCCGGCCGGTTTATCTATTCGCGCACGATGCCACATTTGTCGGTGGAGCCCTGGGTGAAGTTTTTGCCCGCAAAGTTTGCAAAATCATGGACCTGGCTAAACAAGCCGGTTGCCCTGTGGTAGGACTTAACGAAAGCGGCGGCGCGCGCATACAAGAAGGTGTGCGCTCACTGGCGGGTTATGCCGATATTTTTTATCGCAACGTCAATTGTTCAGGAGTGATACCACAAATATCGGTTATTTATGGTGCCTGCGCCGGCGGTGCTGTTTACAGCCCGGCAGTTACCGATTTTACGATCATGGTCAAAGACAAAAGCTGGATGTTTGTCACCGGTCCTGAAATCGTGCGCACCGTTACTGGTGAAGATGTCACCCTGGAAGAACTGGGTGGTGCCATGACTCACAACTCAAGATCTGGCGTAGCGCAACTGCTCGCCGAAGATGAAGAAGATTCTTTCTGGTTGACGAAAAAACTGCTTTCATATCTGCCCGGCAACAATCTCGATGCACCACCGCAGGAGCTATTTGATCCGGCAAACGATCATCTGCAACCAGCTGACATGGCCGAACTGAACAGCATCGTTCCTGTGGAAGCCACCAAACCTTACGACATGTACGGTGTGATTAAACGCATTTTCGACAACGGCGATTTCTTCGAAATTTCTCCCCATTTCGCCACCAATATCATCACCGGATTTGCCAGACTGGGTGGCAAATCAGTAGGCATCGTCGCCAATCAACCAAAATCTTTGGCCGGTTGTCTCGACATCAATGCCTCGGTTAAAGCCGCTCGCTTTGTGCGTTTCCTTGATGCCTTCAATATTCCGGTACTGACCTTTGTGGACGTACCCGGCTACTTGCCAGGCACATCCCAGGAATACGGCGGCATTATCAGACACGGCGCTAAATTACTCTACGCCTACTGCGAAGCGACAGTTCCTATGCTGACTGTGATTACACGCAAAGCATACGGCGGTGCCTTTGATGTAATGGGTTCGAAAAATGTCGGCGCTGACTTTAACTTTGCCTGGCCCACAGCCGAAATTGCCGTAGTCGGCGCAGAAGCTGCCGTTAATTTGCTATATCGCAAAGAGCTCAATGAAGAAGCTAAAAAAGGCAGCAGCACTCGTTTTACCGAGCTCGTCAGTGAATTTAGAGAACGTTTTGCTAATCCATATATCGCTGCTCAAGAAGGCTATATAGATGATGTGATTATGCCTGACGAAACCAGAGCGAAATTGATTGCCGCTTTAACCGTGCAGGCCAATAAACGAGTAGAGCGCCCCCGGCGCAAACACGGCAACATTCCACTCTAAAATCTTGCTTTAATATTTATAGATAATCTGAACTTTGTTGGTGCTGCTGGCATCGGCGACACGTTTGGGCCTGCGCAGCTGCGGATGCAAAAGAAACATCTGGCCGCCCATCTCAAGCGGTTTAGAAGCTTGATCTTTTAGATCCTTTTCTGCATCAGTCTGATCTGCTGGATCAACTTCTGGCTCCCGGTCGGCTTTGGGGCTGCCTTGCAACTTCACTACCAAATTGACATGAGTGTTGTAAGGCGCCGGCAAAATCGAATCGAATTTAGCCACTGGATCCGAAGCCCCGGTCGCTTTCTCTACATAGGTTAAAACCGCGGGCGGAAAAGGCGAGTCGAAAAATAAGAACACACCTCTTACTTGATCGCCGTGACGCGCTTGCATTTTGGCAACACGACCGAGAAACTCTTTGAACAAGTCAAGTTGAGCGTGACTGTTTTTTTCGTTCTGCACGGTTTTGCTGAACAAAGGCTCAACCACCAGTGCCGAAACTAAGATTTGACCGGCGCTGGTCTTAAAATTGAGTTCGTAAACAGGCAGAGCGACTTTCTGAAAAATGCCTCGGGACAACTGCTTTACGTCCACAACGGCAATCTTGGCCAGCGCTTCCCAGAGTTTGATCTGGCGATTGTAGAGCCCACTTTGATGAGCCTGAATAAAGTAATCGGTGAGAACAAATTTTGCCGCAGCAAGAACCAGGTCTGACACTTTATTCGATGGTTCAAAAAGTAAATTGCCGCTCGCGGCTTGCAGGTCTAAGGAGGTGGCACTACGTGGAGCCTGGGTAACCGACCCCAGATTGAACGCCTCGGCTTCGGCATTCTTAATGACAATCGTTGAGCTATTTACAACAGACATTTTGATTTATCAGTCCTAACCAGTGTTAAGAATAGGGGAATTTGGTGCTTTGTGGCCTTAAGTTGGTCTGGGGCGCTTAGCGCCTTTTAAACGTGGTACATCTATGTTAGCGAGTTTAACCAGCGACATGCTATTACTCGAGCTTGACTGAGGGGGTGAATAAAGTTCAAGAATATCCGGTAATTTAGCAAATCAATGTCTTCGGATACTCTCGGTAAAGCTTATATCAGGTAAACTGATAGTAGGCATCTTGGCGGTTGCAGCTTACTTTCAGAATTGGGGGAAGTAAGTGCGCAAAGTGAGGGAAGTTAACCTCTATCTTATTGGCTAGTTTAATCCCCCCACAATGCGCACTATTTCACAGAGGCAGCCTTCAGGCTCCGATAGGTCCTGAGCACGCACGTCTATAGTTTCTGTGAGTTAACCATTTAAATAATGCCTCTGCTTCCATCGAAGAACAACACCAAAGAATTTGATCAATCCGCCGTGTCAGTACTGACCGACCTGAAAAAAGGCGGTAGTGACAAGCGTAACGAATTTATCTGGGTGCACCAGGAACGCATCTACGCCGTAGCCCTATTGGGCACCGGCGACCATGAGCATGCGGCCGAAGTCACGATCTCTTCCTTCAATAATGCTTTCAGCGCTCTTAACCAGGGTTTGCCTAAAAACCCTGACATATCAATCTGGGACTGGCTTTCCCAATATGTTGTAGAGGCCATGGGCGAATATCACAGTGCCAATAGCGGCCCCCCTGACGAAGAAGAAGCGGATCCGGCTCAAGATGGCTCTGCCAGCATGGATTGGGAAACAACCGTTTTGCTCGGCGTGCAAAGAGTAAAGCGTTGCATCGGCTCCCTGCCTCAAGAGTTGAAAAGAATATTCCTGCTCAGGCACAGTCTTGATCTTAATTACGAACAGATTTCAATAATTACAAATCAAAAGGTTGAACGATGCATGGCGCTTCTCTATCGCTCGCGGGTGCAAGTCGTGAAGTGTTTGGGTCGCGGTTAAATTTTATACGTTACTGAAAGCAGTTAAAGGTTGATATCTAATGTCTGACGCCGAGTACAGATTACTGATTCAAAGATCATTCGATGAAGAGCTCTCTAAACAAGAGCATCGGGCGTTCGTCAACCATTTGGAAACGTCCGATTCGGGCCAAAAGTTTCACCATCAACTTGATCAAATGATTCAAGCGGCACAAGATACGCCCCTGCCAGATGATCTACGTCCACAAAATCCGGAAGCCCTTGCGAGAATGATTATGGAACAACTACCGCAGAAAAAAGGTTCGATTTTCGCCATGTTCACCAACATGTTTGGTGGCGGCGGCGGTGGAAAAACCAAATCGGCACCAAGCAAGAACGGCCAATCGAAAGGCTCAGTCAAAGGCAGAGCCGTCGACAAGAAAATCGATGGCGGCAAGGCTGGAAAAAAAGCCAAAGGCAAAGTTCAAGTCGATCTTGATGACGAAGAAATCAGCGCGCCATCTGGACGCATGCCCGGCATGAAATTGAGCCGCAAAGAAAAAGCTGCCGAAGCTGCTGCAGAAGAGCTGGAAAATTCGATCGGCACTTTCTCGCGCCTGGGCAAAATTAATTCCAGAGCTAACGATGCTATGGAGAATCGTGAGGCTCAATCTACCACCAGATCACTTGGTGAAAAATTCGGCATGGCCGGTGCCACCAGCAATCCGCTTGATGAAGCACCACTTACTCTGGCCGAGTCAATCAAACGCAAAGTTTCAGAATCGCAAAAGCTTTCTCCTTTAGACATGGAAGGCGACGATTACAATCAAGAAACATCCGGCAGTCAACCGCCGGTGGCCGGCAATTTCGGCCGTCCACAAGAATATGCCGCTCCGGAAGAAAACGTTCCGTCGTGGAGCGCGCCGGCACCAATCGGTTTGCCAATAAAACAACAAATGGTTACACCGGTTACTGCTCAAGGGCTTGATTGGAGCGGCGCTCCAGCCGGCTCCGGCACCGGCAGTTATGAAGAACATCCTGGTTCGGCAATCGGACTGGCACCGCCCGGACAAAAACCACCCACACAACAAAATATGGGCGCGGCAGCAGGCAACGTAGCGGGTGGTGGATTGGATTGGGGCGGCGCTCCTGCAGCCGGCCAAAGTGGTCAAAGCGGTTGGGGTAGCAACCAGCCGGCCATGGAAGCGACATCAAGTCAGCCACAAACATTTGCCCCCGCCCCTGGTGGCATGAATAGTGCCGGTATCAGCATTGGTGCTCCCGCAGCACCCGTTCCTCCCGCTTCTACAGATGGTGGTGGTTGGGGTTCAGGCTGGGGCAACGAAAATCAAGCACCGGCCCCGGGCGCTCCTGTTCAAGGCACCGGTGTGCCGCTTAAATCTTCCGACTCCTGGGCCGTTCCCGGCTCTGAAGCGGCAGGCGCCTGGGGTCAACCAGGCGATACACCTGCCGCAGCTTTTCAGGCAGAACCGGCACCGCCCAACTCGGGTGTGGATCCATGGGGCAGCGCCGCTGTGGCAAATTCAGGAAGTGATACCGGCACCGGCACTGGTGGCTGGTCAAGTTTAGGTAACAGTGCCGCTCCACCTCCCGCACAGGCGCAAGCTGAGGGCGATGGCGGCACATGGGGTCAGGCAGCCAGTTGGGGCGCGCCCGGCACACAAGCTGATGCTTCTACTCTAGATCCGCTAGCCCGATCCGCAGGTCCGGCTCAAACAAATGACCCATGGGCTCAACCAGTTGCTGCTCCACCGGCTCAAACAAACGACCCATGGGCTCAACCAGTTGCTATGGGTGCGGCGCCAACTATACCGGGTGCACCAAACGCTGCTCCTATTAATGATCCTTGGGCTCAGCCCGCGGCCCAAACCTCTGCTGAACCCGCTGCCAATGATCCCTGGGGACAATCGGCACAAACTAGTCAAAGCGCCGCCCCTGCTGCTTTTGCACAAGAAGCCGCTCCTGCTCCTATTCATGATCCCTGGGCACAGGCCGCCGCAGCGCCT
>JADYXQ010000121.1 GCA_021772135.1 Candidatus Obscuribacter sp. | reverse complement strand
ATTGCAACAGGACAGCCTAACGATGTTATGCAATACAAAAGCCTTGAAGGTGTTGGTGCTGTAGTTTGTACGGCAATTCGAACTTACCTGCGTAGCACTCCCGATCAGGCGATCGTGCTCCATCGAACCATCGATACCCTGAGTGCGTTGCAGGTAATTGTCAAAAATAGAGTGGATGATTTCGAGGGGTTGCAAGTTGATTGCAAAAACTATCTCTTGGCCATGACAAATTGGTACCAACTTAGAACTAGCGTAGTACCCGCAATTCTGAAAATAATTGATGAAGCCCCAGTGCAAGAGCAACAGCTGGTAGTGAAGAGCGTCATTGAGTCTATCGAGAAAAATACAAGCGATCCACCATTAGAGGATTGGTTAATTGGCTTGGAACTTCTAGTTGATGGTCTGCTTGAAAGAAAGCTCTTAACGAAAGAATCCAAAATTATCTTGGCGAGCAAGTCAGACATCTATCATTTTATAAATCTACATAAGTTGAATAATTTGAAATCGATGGGATTTCCATCGCTTGCTCTAAGCCATGTGATCTTGGAGGCCGCTCACGCTTTCAATATCGACGAAGGCTATTATCGTTTGATGCTTGCTTATCGAGATAGAATTATCAGCTATGACTGGTCTAATTCGCTAGCACTGATGGCGACGGGATTGTCAAAAGCCGACTCCATGAATGAAATCAACATTCGATCCTGCCTAAAAATACTATTGCTCCTCACCGCTTGTGACGTACCGGGCAGTCTTGATGTTTTGAAAACTCTGAAAGATACATATCACTACCAGCGCTGGATGAAGTCATATTGTGAGAATGCGGAAACGGCAGCTGCGCTGCTATTAGCCGGGATAAGTGTCGATGCAGGACCACGTTTGGTTTCGGAATTATACAAACTTGATGATTATCCAAAGGATCCGGAACAGCTAGAATTGGTTACAAGTCAGACTGTTTATGTAAATGAGGCGATACACGCAGCAGCGGAATTAGCTATAGAGCTTGATCTTCTGTCAATGTTTTTGACAGGAGAACGGCCTGAATATATAAAGCTCTTTGTAAAGAGACTAGTTGTCGACTGCGAGGCAATATTGAAAAAATGGCTAGAAGATTTGAGGCAAGCCGAAAATCAACAGACTGAGGGCGAGCGTGAAGCCCTAGCCCAAACGCGGGAGCAAATAAACCAGGTCAACCAACAACTTTCTGACTTGGGCGCGTCAGAATCGAAATAAAAGTGAGCACACCGAGATGCAAACAGCAGTTGAGCACAACGTCTTGCAACGTAGGTTGATATCCGATGCTTGAATATTTTCAAATCTACAATGACACGAAGCAGCAAGTCCTCTTCATCGAGGTGAAGACTAAAGAAGGTGATACAGCATGTGGTACTGCATTCCATATTGGTGATGGTTTGCTGGTTACTGCTGCGCACAATGTGGCTAGTGCTTACACCGTTTACACTCAGTCCCATGAAACCGTCGACGTTTCAGAGCTGTTGAAGCTTGAAGAGCGCGATTTGGCGATATTAAAAACCAACTTCTCGCCTCGAATATTACTCGTTGAAAGCGGGATCGAAGGCGGCGAAGCCATCAAAAGAGAATCGCCAAAATTTGTCAAGCTAGCATCGTACTTCGCTCCTTCAGATCTTGCCGAAACATTGATCTTGGAAGACGTATATCTCTTTGGATTTCCTCCAATACCTACAGCTGGAACCGAAAATCCAACATTAGTCGCTGTCAGAGCGCAGGTGAATGCCTTTGTGAAAACACGACAAAACCAAGACAAGGTACTTATTTTATCGTCCACAGCACGTGGTGGATTCAGTGGAGGGCCGGTTTTAAATTCTCAAAAAGAATTGGTTGGAGTCTGCATCGAGGGGCTTTATTGGGGCGGCAAACCAGTGGAAACTGGTTTTACCGCAGCGCTTTGTGTGGATCCATTGTTGGAGGTATTAGAGCAGAATAAGCTCTATCCAGCAGGAAATGATGAGCAAGTTCGCGGCTGGCCTCGTCGAAAGTTATTCATGGAGCAGGAAACGAAGCGACCAAACGTCTGTTCGGATAATGATTTTCAGATTAACTGAAAATCTTGGAGCAATCACCTGCGGGTCTTTCATGCGCTGGCTCGGCCAGTTAACGAATTTCGATAAGACCCATGAATGTGACCAATTTTGTGACCACCCTGGCTGCAAAAATATGCATTTCGATGCAATTTCGTGCCGTCTGACAATCCTGGAAACCCTGCTGTATAGGCGTGAAAGCGCCAGCACCGCACTATTACAGCAAAGGTACGAGGAGTCTCTCGCCGCCTCCACCTTTCTGTTGACCGTCATATAAAAGAGAGCTATTAGCACCGTTGATAAAAGCTATGCATACTTGCAGCCACTACCTGTGGTGCTTCTAGTGCACCGAGTCGATTTGAGGGAAGATGACCACCGAACCGTGTGACAATGTACCGTGAGGTGACAAAAGGGTGACAGTGCACTTTGCTGGATCTCTATATCACTAGCCCTGTTATGCTTAGAAAGATTGCACGAGGAGAGATTCGAACTCTCGACCAAGCGCTTAAGAGGCGCGTGCTCTACCGCTGAGCTACTCATGCAAAAAAAAGGCCAACTTTTTGGCCTGCTTGACCATTATAAACGGAATGAGCGGAGTCTGAGCCCTTAGACCTGCATCATTTAAACAAAAACGAGTGTAGTCTCTCGGCGACTATCTCGTGGAGTTTAATTGTTGCATTGATTTTACAAATGTTCGGTCGGTTAGCTGCTTGCACTACATGTGGTGCGCTTCGTCTTTAGCTGGGGCGTGCCCTATAGGCCTAACTTTCAATGATTGAAAAGGGCTGCTGGTATTTATTAGCACTTTGACAACTCCATGTCTGCAGAATTTTACTGGAAAAAACTATTCAATCTTGTCAGTGTCTGGTCTAATAGTGTCGAATGTGCAACCATTGAACGAAATGAAGACGAACAGGAGCAAACCGTGGACATCCATGAATTGGCGAGATTGCAACAACAGAGTGATAGCGATCACGTCATGGTTGAAGTTGAAGACACCATAAAAGCGGGCAAGCCACGCTGTTTCCTTTCTGCCGATCGCAATGCGCCCGACACGGTGACCTTGCATCGCTATCGCGACGGCGGCACACTGCTTCGAATTTTAGATTTGAATACCGAACGAGGCCTCAAAAGACTGACAGAGCTTAATGTCGTGTCTGCTCCCGGTGCTGATCGTTCTTTTTAGACATT
>JADYXQ010000120.1 GCA_021772135.1 Candidatus Obscuribacter sp. | reverse complement strand
TCAGTCGCAGGCTTTTTCTAGCCGGTGGCCTGGCTGCTGCAGGCTCCATATTTGTCGGCACTTTTGATCCTGAGAAAGCACTGGCTGCCAACAAGGCCGGTTTTGATGCCGATGCCCTGCGCAAAGCGGTAAGATGCGAAATCTCCATTCCCAGCGACAGCAACTTCAAAGACAAAGTTTATAGCGGTCTGTGGAACAGACTCTATCCTAACCGCGCACCACAGGTGGTGGTAAATGTTCAAACCGATGCCGACGTCGTCGCGGCAGTAAAATTTGCCAAAGCCAATAAAGTGAAAGTAGTTGTTCGCGGTGGCGGCCACAACTGGTGCAGCCCGTCTTTGCGTAACGGCGGCATGATGATTGACCTCACTTTGATGAACAAAGTGATTTCCATCGACGAAGTCAATAAAATTGCCATAGTCGAACCAATCATCAGCAATCGCGATGTGCAAAAAGCACTCAACGCTAAAAACCTGGCATTTCCGACAGGACACTGCCCGCAAGTAAAAATGAGCGGCTATCTGCTCAGCGGCGGCATGGCATGGAACCAGGGAACATGGGGCCCCGGCGTAGGCAGCGTAGTAAAAATCGAAATGGTCACCGCTGATGGTGAACTTATTGTGGCCGACAAAGATAATAACAAAGATTATTTCTGGGCTGCACGCGGCGCAGGCGCCGGCTCATTCTTCGTCGCAGTGCGCTACCACCTCAAGCTCTATGATTTGCCTAAAGCAATCATTTGCAGCTCGTACTACTATCCTCTCGACCAGGCTGAAACTGTTGCCAGCTGGCTGAAAGACGTAGCGCTAAAAATGAAACCTTGTGTCGAACTATCGTTCTGGCTGACCACCGCACCACCAGAACTGGCAGAGAAGACCAAAGCCGACAACGGCAAATGCGCTTTAGTGACAGCGACTTCATTCGTCTCTTCACAAGAAGAAGGCAACGAGGCCATGGCAATTCTCGACACCTGCCCCGTCATCAACAAATGCATGCTTAAACCGCTGAACAAGGCATTTACTTTCCCTGATCTTTTTGATTTTTCAGGCGCACTCTGGAAAGCCGATATGCGCAACCAGGTAGAAGCAATGTTTTCCAATAGCGATTTAAGCCAGATCATCAAAGCTACCAAGGCGCATTTTAAAGTGACACCATCACCTGACACCGTCTTCATGTACGCAGTGTACACAGGCGGCAATGTTCCAGAAAAACTGCCTGATGCCGCTTTTTCAATGAGCGCCAAACTATATGGCGGCCCATGGACAATGTGGAAAGACAGTGCCGACGACAGCGCCAATATTGCCTGGCACAAAAAAATGTTGACACTTGTGACACCATTCACTGATGGCCATTATGTCTCTGAAACCGACACCATCACTTATCCTAAGCACCTGGTGGAAAGTTATACTCCAGCCAATTACAAAAGGCTCAACGAACTGCGCAAGAAGCTCGACCCCACTGGAGTATTCTTCGCTCCCGGCGAGGCGGTAAGTTAGAAGAGCGCTTAACGCGTAGCCCGCATAAGATGCCGATGTCTTCTTTATACTTGGCCCCTGGCGGATTGATGGCAGCCAGTTTGTCGAGATGCTTTTCGCTGGTATCACGCAAATATTTGCCTTTCTTCCAGCCATCGAGCAAAAGTTCGGCCCCGGCTTCAGGGCGTTTCTACCGGGCCAGATTTGCGATGTTCGCGTAAGCGTTCTACATATGGACGAATATCAAGAATGTCGGCGAGCTCGGAAGCATCGGCACGTAATTCGCCTCGTGCCGATGCCTCAAGGTTCAAATCTGGTGTCTTCTTAATGTCGGTGAAAGAATGGCCACCGATGGCCATGGCTAACGATTGCGATTGCAAAAGCAATAGCCCGATGCACCAGACATAAAATGATTGAGAGCGAAAGCGCAATTGTGAAACCCGTGTGTATTGCGGCAATATTAGCGTAAGCAATCGGGTAAATAGTACTGAAAGCAGAACATTCAACTTTTCAAGCAGTCAGCGGCAAAATAAACCAAATGGCGGAATTGAGCAGGGCTTAACCAGAGTTTGGCTTGGCGAAATGGCTACAGAAATTTCTTTTACCTAGCGCCCCAATCGTTTCGCCCTTGTATTAGTATTTTTACCAGTGACGTTGTGAAGAGATGCAATTACTATCGTTTTTGTCACCCGGCGAAAGCAAAGTTTACGAAGGAGAGATTTGCTCATGAGAGAAAAATCTACAAGCACCTTGGTGCCGGAATCAAAAATCCGTGAATTAACGGATGCCGCTGAAAAAGGGCACTATGGCACACTGACCAAATTCCTCAATAATCTACCCCACGCAGCTGATCGTGTCGATGTGCTGCAAAAAATAGAAAGGACTAATAAAGAGAATCGTTTCAAAACCGGCAAATTGCCAAGATTGGCTTTTGTCAGCCGCACATTCAAAGACAGTGATTTTATTGACGTTGCCTTGATGAAAAAGAGCTCTGACTGGCTATTCCAGGACGATGTTCTTTATCGCGAATCAGTACTCTGGAACATTCCAGCCAGCCTGGAGCTTCCTGTTGCATGCATAGCATAATTTAAAAAGCCTTGCACCATTTACGCCACCAATCTAAAAGGTATGCTCGCAAAATCTGCATCTTAAAATAGATCCTCATTGACACCTTTCACCAGGTTCAGTGAGGATCTTCTGTTAGTGTTTTATAGCTTCCCTAATACTGGTCAAACTGGAGAATCGATGTCGAAAGAAATAGCTACGCTGCTCTTGCTTGCCGCTCTAGCCCTGACGATTTCGCCGCAAATACAAGCCGCGCAGCCGATTGTGCGCAAGCCGCCACCACCCGATTATTTCCCTATGCGCTGGAAATATTTGTGGAAATACAAGACCAAGACCGCAGAGGGCAAAGAGACCGCCTTCAGCATTTACAATATTCATGACGATAAGCAAAGCGACGGTGCCATCTGGCACGAACTGCAAACAGAGACGTCACCGACAATGAAATTCGACGACTGGTACAGCAAGTCTGACGGTCAGGTAATGGATCATCACACTGAATACGAGGCCAACTGCCTGAAAGCAGATTACTTACCGCCGCGCGTTATTCTCAAGCATCCACTAACTGACACACTAAGCTGGCAGTGGGCAGGAAAAGGCATGATGGGCGTTGATATGGTGGAGAATTACAACGTTAGCGGACCGGAAGAAATTGTGGTGCCGGCAGGAAAATTCAAAGCGATGAAAGTGGTATGCGAAGTCACTCAAAATGGCGCCAAGGCCAACAAGACTTATTGGTACGGCCCTAATATAGGGCTAGTCAAGTCAATTACAGAAAGCGGCCCGGTGAAATCAACCACCGAGCTCGTTTCATATGATTTTCCCAAACTACAACCAGGCGAGCTTGAAGCTGAAATCAACCGTAAAAAATAAAGGCGCAATCTGAACTGCCTGAGAGCCTACCTTACAGTTGTCTTCGTGGTTACTCTGGTGCGTCTAGTTGTAGAAGCAGTGGCAAGGCTGGCATTCAGCTTAGTGACACTTTTTTCTAGCGAATCTACTTGAGCTTTAGGCCAACCGGCAGCTTCGGCACTTGACGTAGCGGTGACCAGACGATCTGCTTCGGCGCCGAAACTTCTGGCTTGCGAAGCAGTAATCCAACCTTTAGCTACAGCGGTGTCCGTTTTTTCGTGCAGGTCATGCAAGCGCTCGCGGAACTTGAACTTCACGCCTTTTCTTACTTCCACAGATTCAACACTGCTTGAGCCGGGTTTTCTCGTGGAACTTTCAATAGTGGTGGTAGAGCTGTGCACCACTTCATCAGCCAGGCAAGGCACAAAAGGCGTTGCCACTGCCAGTGCCACCATGATTTTCACAAGATTACTCATAAATTTGCCTCGAAGAACTAACATATTCATTCAATATATTCGCTTTGCAAGCCATTGGCCCAAAATCACAAAAAATTCCCCGGTTACCGGATGGTTAGTTTGAATCGATGACACCTTAATTAAGCGGAACTTACAGGAGAGCAGCCAGTCTAGGTTTTCGTAGTAAGCAAGAGGGTGTTAACACCATGATTTATACGTTAATTTCTCTACTAGTGTTCTTCTGGATCGTTGGCCTGGTATCGCATATCGGCGGCGGATTCGTACATACATTGTTAGCACTGGCTGTAGCAGTATTTCTCTTTGACATGCTCACAGGCCGTACAACCAGCGTCTAATTTTTAAAGCTCGTCAGCAAAATAACGCTTGAGATATTCGCAGGCCATGGCGATAGCACCCCGCGCAGCGGGAGTTTCAGCCAGTGCATTGAGCATGACGAAGTCGTGTATCGTCCCGTGAAAACGTACCGCCTCCACCCTCACACCGGCATCGATGAGCTTGTGCCCGTACGCCTCACCCTCATCGCGCAGAACATCCATTTCGCCATTGATCACCAGTGCTGGTGGCAACCCCTGCAATTGCTCGATGGTTGCTTGCAAGGGGGAAGCGGTAGGGGCTTTTCGAGCTGCCAGGTCAGGCAAATATTGATTCCAGAACCATTTCATCGCCTCCACAGTGAGGAAATAATCGTGGGCAAATTCTTTATATGACGCGTTATCAAAAGCAGCATCAGTGACAGGATAGAAGAGCACTTGCGTGCCAATCTTTAAGCCGCCACGCTCTTTAGCCATCATTGTCAACGCAGCTGTCATATTGCCGCCTACGCTGTCGCCGGCCACGGCAAATTTGCTTGCATCAACATTAAAAGTCTCGCTATTGGCATAGACATGCTTGGCCACAGCATAGATTTGCTCGATAGCTACAGGATAGCGAGCCTCAGGCGACCGTGAATAATCAACGAACACCAGAGCGGCCTGAGCGCCTACCGTGATATCTCGCAGCAGGCGATCATAAATTTGCGCGTCGCCAAAAACCCAACCGGCCCCGTGACTGTAAATAATCACCGGCAGTTTTGTGGTGTTACCCTGCGGCCGCATGGTGCGAATACCAATTTTACCAGCATCGTCCAGATCGAGAACCTGGTCTTCAATATCGACGAGCAATTTTTCGACGGCAAGGTCTTGTAAGCCCGTAAAAGCAGCTCGTCCCTCGTCAACAGGTATCTCATATATCTTCTGCCCCTTTTGAGCGTTGACTGTATCGAGAAAGGCCTTTGTGGCCGGATTTATACCTGACATGCTTCTATTTGGTCCCTTTAGGTGGCGGTTCTGGTTCTAACCAACGATCGAGCAAAGCGCGAAAGTCGTCCAGCAAAACCGGCTTGAAGAGAAAATCATCCATTCCGGAAGCAAGACACGTCGCTTTGTCGGGCTCGGCAGTCATAGCAATTATAGGCAGATGGGGGCGCCCTGAGTTTACTTGCAACTCCCGAATTGCCCGAGTTGCTTCGAGGCCGTCGAAATGCGGCATCTGAACGTCCATCAAAACCAGCGCATATTCATGCAAAGCCACCTGCTGCGCAGCATCTACACCGCTGCTGGCGACGTGCGAGTCTAAGCCGAGTTCTTTGAGCTGCGTGGCGACCACGCTCAGCGTCACTGGATCATCATCTACAATGAGAATAGTTGGCATACTGGCACTGCCTCATCTGTCAAAGTAACTTAGACCGGAAAACGGTTTTGCCCAGAATCGTGTCGCCTGTACCAATTTATTGTAATTAATCTGCCTCATTTTTCCGCAATAGCGGCGGTCCAGTGTGCCAATTGCCCCCGAGACATGTTGCCGTAGGGTTGCAGGCGAGCGTCTGTATATTTCCAATTTTCCAGATCAGGCAAATATTGCTCTCGTGAAAGCAAAGTGCCCTGACAAAGATTCAAAGGACTGCTTTGCTCGACGCCAATTTCGTCCTCGACTTTTTGCAGCAAAGTAGACAGCACTTTTCCTGGAATTTTATGTTGCTCGGCCGGATAGATAAATCCAAATAGAATCAAATGGGTGAGCAAAACTCGCCAGTGTTTATCAAAGCGACAAATTAACCTCTCCCAATCAAGCGTTTCCGCCATGGCACGCAGCAAATGAGCAATGTCTGCTCCATCAAAGCGTTCGCGCTCCATAATGAAAGCTTTCGACCAGAATATTTCTTCGGCGGGACAAAGTTGGACGTCCACACCAAAAACATTGCCGCTTACAGCGTGCTCGAACCACTTATCATCTACATAAGCGATGGCATTACCAGAGCTGAAAATTATATCGATATAAATGTCACCGCAATAAGCTTTGCCAAGCCAGTGCGGAAAGGTCATTTCGGTCTTGTAGCCGTGTTCGGCAAGAAAATCTAAAACTCTTTTGCAATCGCACTCCTGAAGAAGCGCAAATTCTCGTCAAAGAATTGAGCGCTGTAAAAATTCCCATGGTGGGAGTTTTAGGCAATCATGATTTCGAAACCGGTCAGGCTGCGGACGTAACGAAAATTCTTACTGAAAGCGGAATTACAATTCTGGACGGCGACACGGTTGAAATTCTAGGAGTGGGCTTTGCCGGCATCAAAGGCTATATCGGCGGCTTTGGCCGCCATTCGCTAGGAGCCTGGGGTGAAACCGGCATCAAAGCTATCGTCAACGAAGCTATTGGCGAAGCACTCAAACTCGATTCTGCTCTGGCGCGCCTGCGCACCACCCACCGCATTGCCGTGCTGCACTATTCACCGATTGCTGCCACCGTGCATGGTGAGCCGGTTGAAATTTATCCATTTTTAGGCAACAGCAGACTGGAAGAGCCACTATTGCGCAATCCCGTCAATGCCGTCTTTCACGGCCATGTGCACAAAGGCACCCTTGAAGGAGCATTGATGTCGGGTACGCCGGTTTATAATGTGGCCATGCCTTTGCTAAAAGCCAAATTTCCTGAGCATCCGCCTTATCGCATTGTCGAATTTGCAGTAGCAGAACCGGCTGATTTAGCCTTACAATCATAAGAAGGTGAGACTTACGAAAATCCGCTTTAGCCGGAACACCCAGGCTAAGCTTTCGTACCTGACTCTTTTTTCTCTTCGTGATATTCCATTTCGGTGTTGACGTCCCAAATATTGTCTTTAGTTTTGATATTACCGACAATATTGTCTACTGCCACCATCGCCGTGAGCATAGAGTGGTCCTGGTTATTGTATTTGTGCATGCCGTTTCTGCCGACGAGAAACAGATTTTCGAAAGTGTCGATGTATTTTCGCAAATCGTCAAAACGATCATATGAGCCGAAATACCCCGGGTAAGTCTTAGGCATGCGAATCACCATAGAATCAACTACTTGTGATTTTTCAATGATGCCGATTTTGTCGAGTTCGTCGGCGCCCAATTGCTTCAATTTATCGTCTGGCCAGGTCCAGATGTCGTCAGTCTCGTTGCAGAAATATTCAAGTCCCAACCAGACTTTAGTCGGGTCTGCCACCATATAGCTGCCCCAGTTATTGTAGATTTGCAAACGACCGATCATGACGTCGTTCTCTTGCACATAAATCCAGTTGTCGGCAATCAACTTCTTGCCTGTCGGTGTTTTTTCTGAGACTTTGAGCTCGTTAACAAGCATGCCGACTTCGATAAAGTCACGGTAGATAAGCCCTTCGGCAATCTCTTTGGCTTCTTGCGGCACTGGTGCATCGAGCTTAGCCACCAATTCTTTAACAGGAATAGTGGAGAAGAAATAGTCACCCATGAGCACTTCTTTTTCGCCGCTCACACTATTGACGATTTCCACACCAGTGATGCGATTGCCTTCAGTGATGAAACGAGAAACTTGAGAGTTGGTGCGAATCTCGCCGCCTTTAGCCAGCACTCGCTCGGCCACTTCTTGCCACATGGAACCGGTGCCTTTTTTCGGATAAAGAAACTGTTCAACTAATGATGTTTCTGTATTCTTCTGGCGCAAATCGGTCACTGAACCAAGCATTTTTTTTGCGGCGTGGAGCACTACTTTGACGATAGAGAGCCCTTTAACACGCTGCGCGCCCCAGGCGGCACTAATCTTGGAACAGGAAATGCCCCAGACTTTTTCAGTATAGTCTTTGAAAAAAGTAAGATAGAGTTCGCGACCGAAACGATTAGTGAAGAACTCTTCCAAATTCGATTCGGGCTTAATGGGCATAGCCATTGCCTTCATGTAGCTTAAGCCGATGCGAATGGTGCGAGCCAGTCCAAGATTAGTAAAAGTAACCGGCTTAAGACTGATTGGATAATCAAAAAATTTGCGCAGATAATAAATACGTGTCTGGCGCTGTAAAGTAATCAGCACGTTTTCCACATCGTCAGGAGAAGGTCCGTCGGCACTGACCGGAATAGTGCGAGTCTTATTGTGGTACGAAATCTCCACTTCCTGGCCAGGAAGTCCTTGCACCGGCATCATTTGCATCCACCAGTCCATTACCCGATCTGATTTAGAAAAGAAACGGTGAGGGCCGATATCAATGCGATTGCCCTTGTATTCGATGGTGCGAGAAAGACCACCGATAACACTATCTTTTTCGATAATGAGAGGCTTAACGTCACTGCGTTCAAGAAGCTCAAAGGCTGCGGTTAATCCGGCCGGTCCGGCACCAACTATAATGGCAACTTGAGACATCCGCTAACGTTTTCCTTTCTCACAGGTAGGGCGCAAACTGCCAGGCACGGCAATTGCTAAAATATCTTAATGGGTCTCGCCCCAGATTACTACATTAATGAAGCAATTTTTGCCCGCGGCTTGCCCTGCTGAACCGTAAGGGCTGACAGGTCTTGAGTTTTCATCCTTTGACAGTGGCTACTCTTTGCAAAGTAAAGCAACCGCTCAACAAAAGCACACTGTTGAGAACCAGAAAACAAATGCCTTCCAACTCCCGGCTGGAGACAAAATTGAAATTAATTGGCCAACTTACGAGCGGGTAGGAAATAAGAATAGTGCACCACAGCCGGTACCAGATCAAATTATCTAAGTCTGTATTGTCAGCGCCACTGGCCCAGATGGTCATTAAATTGAGTGACGGCAAGGTCAGAGCCGCAGGTACAGCCAGAAGCAAACAATCAAAATAATGAGTGTGGGGGCTGAGAATTAAAGCCGCCACAAAAGTAAGGGCAAGATACCAGCGCCCTTTCTCACTATCAAAACTGCCGGGCGAAAGTTGCAGTTTGCGCGCCAGCCAGCACCAGGGCAAAAGGCAGGCAAGTAGCATGGCAATAGTAGCCATCATGGCGGTTTTATGAGGCAGTATCACACTGAGCAGGCCTCTGACGCTGGCCATATAATTGGGATTCACTCCGATAAATTTTTCCGTTCCTTCCGCATGGAGCAAAACTTGTGGATAACCGAAGATATTCTCAAAACCAATGAAGAGAGCAGCTAACGCCATCAGGCACACTTCAAACAAAGCCGAAAATAAAAGCACCTTATAAGCTCGCGCGCCTAACAAGCCGCTTGCAAAAAGCAAAGCGTACTGCGGCTTAAAAGTCGTAAGAGCAAAAGATAAAGCCGCTAAAAGATTTTTTCCTTCCATCAAAAAAAGCGTAAAGAGAGTAAAGCAAGCAAGCAGTAGAAATGTGGTTTGACCGTGCCAGACGCACAAATAAGCAGGGATCGAAGCCATGACGCCGCTGAGAAAGAGCAGGCGATTGGCACCTTTTAAACGACCCTGACGGTGAAGAAAAAGGCCAAGCAGGCAAAGGCACAGCACTTCCCAGGTTAGGCACCAGACCACATAAGCCTGGCTGTATGGCAAACAACCAAAGGGAATGCAGATAACATAGAGAAAAGGGACAGATTGATTGTAGAAAGTTTTGTCGAAAACAAAAGGCCGAATCAGGCCATTGGCCCAGCGCTCTTGCACTGGCGGCTCATAAATATGATGCGACTGCTTTGAAACAGCCAGTTGTCCGGCCTGGTAAGACTGCGAAAAATCAATCAGAGTGGGGCTGTTGGCTTTAGCGTGCAAATGCCACTGACCATCTTCCAGAGGTTTCGCCAGAAGCATTCCGGTAGCCAGCTGAGTGAAAATGAAAAAGCCCAGCCAGGCTGTTAACATCAGGCACCGGAGGGCTTTAGCCAAGAAAAAGAGACCTCTTAGTTGAACATCATCACCATGCTAGCATTGTCTTGCCCTCAGTGTAATTGAGCTTTTCAACCGACCAATCATGACAGCTGACCAGCCGCCTCCAAACCTACCTGAAGCTCCGAAAGCGGCGCCTGTGACCACTGGGCCGCAGCCGCGCCCTTCAAAATTCCGCAGTCTTGTCACTGTATTGTCGGCAACGGCGCTGGCGCTCTGGCTGGTGCGCACTTACATTGCCATCGAAGCACCTTATTATTGGTCTGACTTCAATTACTACGAGTGGGCAACACGCATCTCGCTCAACGCCATGGTCGATAGCCCAATTACCTTCCCATTATTGCTGGTCAGTTCGGCAACGCTGACTCACAATTTATTCTTCACAGCTCCTCTGGCGCCACTGATGGTGGTGCTAGGTGATAATCGTACCGGTTTTATTGAGAGCGTCGCTCTCGCTTATTTCATTCCTTTCGCCACACTTCTGGCCAGTTTTGGCGGTCGCCTCCTGCAACCGGCAGTAGGGTCAAAGAAATGGTTGTTTTTCATTTTTACATTTACTTGTTTGGCCATACCACCGTTGTGGGCACCGCTTTTGCGCGGCTATCCAGATTACAGTGCAGCCCTTGCCCTCTTGTGGTGCGCTCATCTATATTTTAAAAATCGCGATCTTACTTCAGAGAAATACAACTATTATCTTGGATTTTTTCTCGCCCTGGCTGTTCTGCTAAGGCGCTACTTTGCCTATGATGCCATTGCTTTTGTGCTGGCGCTAATAATTGATCAATGGCTGGCCGTAAAAACTTTGCCGGCCCTCAAAGCTAAATTTATTCCCTTGCTGCAAATCGGTATGGCAGGCTCGGTCACTATTATTGCTCTGGGATTTTCATTCCTGGTCAATGTCACCAGACATAACTATCACGCGCTGTACGAGTCGTATCACGTTTCACTCATGCAGAACCTGACGTATTTTGGCTCTTCTTACGGCCTGGTGATTTTGCTCGCTTCTCTAGCGGGGATGATTTTAGCCTGGCGTACCCATTTGTGGCAGAAAGAAAATCTCAGATTCGCCCTGACATTTTACGGCGCAGGTTGTCTGTTTTGGCTGCTTGGCCCAAACGAATTGGGTACTCACTACACCCTTTATTTCACGCCGCTGGTAGCCTTCGGCTTGTTCGGCCTCATTGCCGTGCTCCGCAGCCCGATCAATCTTGCCCGTGCAGCTGTTGCCATTGCTCTTTGCCTTTTCGCCGTCTTCAATCTGGCGCTCAGCTTGATGCCACCTGCTGCGGGGCAGAAGCTCGGAATCGGACAATTTGCCCCCGGTATGCTCTCATTTGTTGAAATTGAAGGTGAGCCGCTGGGAGCTTTGTTTTCGGCCAATTACGGCCCGTGGCAACGTTCCGACCGCGGTTCGTTGCACGGTCTGGTCACCGATATGCGCGCGGTCATTGCCGCAGAACAAGAACCTTCACTGCCTGCCAGAATGAACCAGGCCAAACAGGTTGATAAGCGCGGCCTTGTTTACGTCGCTGCTTTTAGCAATACTCTCAGCGACGGAGTACTGCGCAACGCTGAGCGCGAACTATATGGCAAATATGGCGACACCATTGCCTGGGCGGAGTTGCCTTGTGTCGATTCGAAAGATTCGTATGCTCTCGAGCGCTTGCTCGGAGCATCATATGTGGTGGTATCAGACAAACCCCAATATTTTATTCAGGCACAAGAACAAGACATTCTAACCTCCATACTGACCTGTTTTAAGGAAGGCTGGCCCCTGGCACAAGACTTCGCTGAAAGCGACAGTATCGCGCCTCAAACACTGGATGGTGGCGTAAAAGCCACGGTTTACAAAAGACTGCGACCGACAGCACTGAAAGAGGCCGCTCTAACACTGGGGAAAATGCGTCAGTTTGTCAAAGATCGCCCGGGCAGCCAACCTGCCTGGATAACTACGGGCTCGCTGAGCGAAATTTGCTATGACCTTAAGCGCCCTAATTTCAGCTTTAAACTGGACGCTCCTCGAGAGAAATGCCTCGAAGGTGAGCGGCGCTACCTACTTTACAGCGATCAGTTACCTGACTCATTTGTGCTGGAAGGCGATGTGATTAAAGCCGGAGTACCTATACCACTGGCGGTGGAATGCGTGCAGCTCGATCAAGAAGGGCATCAGGTGGTCAGCCAACAATTTGTCTTGAAAGACGATAAAACTCACCTCAAACTTGAACTGGCACGAGGTCGCACAGCCTATCTGGCTCTTGTTCTCGACAAGAGCGCCGATGGCGAGAGCGGCACAGTTAGTTTTGACAAGCTTACTGTCAAAGCAATTAAATAAGCCTCTATTTTTCTTCGCTTTGATAAGCTTTCCACCAGCCGGAGCGGTTCCAGCGGCCTTGCAATTTCTGCTCAATTTGTTTTTGCGCCATGTGCCTGGCTTTTCCGTGACTCTCGCGTATGTTGATAACATCTGGATGCTCGCGGCCTAAAAATTTCTCGCCGATGCCCAAAGCCTGCTGGTACAAAATTGCCGCTTCAGCATGCTTGCCCTGACGCTCACAAAGCAAGGCAAGATTGTTCGCTGCCAGCGCCACATCAGTGTGCTCTGAACCAAGCAATGTTTCCGAAATCTGCAAAATTTGTTTGCATAAAGGCTCGGCCTTGTCATATTTGCCGCGGGTCCAGTAAATCTCCGCCAGACATTCTAGAGTGGTGCTTAAACGCGGGTCGTCAAATCTAAAATCGGCGCTTTCATCGAGAGCTGCAAGCCACATAGCTTGCGCCTCGAGCATATTACCGGCTTCAACAGCCCTGGTACCGGCAGCGCGAAACTTTTCCCAGTCGCTACCATATTTGGTGCGACTTTCATCAACCAGCGCGTCCATCACCGCAGCCTCCGCCAGGCGATCGGTCTTTTTCAGTAAGCGGGCATACCATTCGGCCACATCGGCAACATATGAATGATACGGTCCGAGCGCCGCTTCACGAATACTCATTGCTCGTTTCAGCAAAGGTTCAGCCAGATCAAAGCGCTGCTTGAAATAATAAAGGCGACCCAGATTTTTCAAGTCGGTAGATACAGAAAGGTGAGTGCTACCACAAATACTTTCACGGATGCGCAAAGCCTCAATTAAGAGCGGCTCCATTTCATTTAATTGCTCGCGGCGACAATATAAATCAGCTAGTTTAGTCAAGGCGTCGGCAACGGCGGTGCTATCGTTACCACTGTTCTGTTTAATACGACGAATCTGCAACTGCCAGTCTTTAATAGCATTGTCCAGCGGGTCAATCCGTGCATGCGCACTGGAGGAAGAATCACTCACCGCCGAATTTTCAGCCGCTCGCGTAAGGGGCTCAAGCATTGGTAAAAAAGCCGGTGTGCGGTCTGTGCTAACTTTTAAACTTTCAAGACTGTCGCCCTTATCTTCTTGTTTAAAATCAAGGCGATTAATTTGCTTGGCAATATCGCTGATAAAGGAAGGGTCTGGTGAAGCACTGCTTTCTTCAATACGCAGGGCGCGTTGCAAAAGCGGTTCAGCATCGGCGTAATTATTGTTCTCCACATGCACTGCTGCCAGCCGGGCCAACACCTTGCCCACCTGAGTGCTTTCGGCGCCGTGCAAATTTTCTTGCAGTTTGAGAAATTTGACCAGTGTGCCTGCTGATTCAGTTTTCATTTAAGCATCCTAGTATGCAAAATTTTAGCTCTGATCTTGGTATATCACATTGCTTTACTCTGCGACGCCCACGCTTGATGAAAAATGAAACGATAACGTTTGAGTTTTAAAAAATCTGCAACACGCCTGAAGGCGCATTTGTTGCCGCCAGAAAATTGGCATTAATTTCTTGCGCCATAGCGGCCACACTTGTGGCAATTTGCTCTGTCGTAAGATGACCGAATGCCATCAGATAATGGCTTTTAGAATCCGAGGCAAGATAATAGTTGGCCAGCGACACCATCGCCACACCATGCTTTTGCGCCGCGTTGGCGATTTGCCCATCATTCATGCTCGAATGGAATGAAACATTGAGATAATTGCCGCTGGAAGAGACTATGCGATTAATGTTGTCCCCAAAGCCTGCGGTCAAGGCATGCACCAGACAGGCACGCCTTTCAGAGTAAATCTCAGCGCTGCGTTTGATATGCCTTTCAAAATGGCCTTCTTGCATAAATCTCGCCAGAGTAATTTGATCAAGAGGAGCGTAATCAGGCTCGATGATGGCTTTTAATTCTCGGCCAACAGTGAGCAAGTGTTCAGGCAAAACTACATAAGCCAAACGTGAAAGCGGACCGAGAACTTGAGCAAAAGAGCCCAGATAAATTACCCTGTCCTGGCTATCGAGTCCCTGTATTGCGGGCAGTGCTTTGCCTCCGTAACGAAACTCATGACCAAGGTCGTTTTCAACGACGTAAGCATTGCTGAGTTCTGCTTGAGCCAAAAGCTCTTCTCGCCGCGTAGCACTCATGGTTACACCAGTAGGCTCGTGAAGCGAGGGGCTGACGAAAATCAACTTAAGGGCCGTTCCAATACCAGCCAGCCGCTCGATACTGGCGCCGCCATAATCAACTGCTATTGGGTGCACTGTGGCTCCGGCCGAAAGAAAAGAGCGATAAATATCGGGCAAGCCGGGGCTTTCAACGGCACAATGATCTCCTGCATCAACAAGCAGGCGTAAGACGAAATCTATAGCACTCTGGTGCGAAGTGAAAAGGAGTAGCCTGTCGGCTCCGCAACGTACGCGCCTGGTGCGCCGAAGATAATCAACGACGGTTTCGCGCAGTTCGAGACGTCCGCAACTATCGTGAAATTTCTCAGCGGTCTCAGCCTGAATCTCGCGCATGGCGCTGTAGAGAACTTCTTTCCACCGGCTCACAGGTAGCAGCTCGCTGTCTGGCGCGCCAAAGTTTAGTTGCGCATGCCACTGACTTGCAGCAGGCTCAGTCTGGCGGGCTTTAACCATCTGGCGGGCAAAACGAGAAAGGGAAATGGTCTTTGCCTCTTCAGCAACCGTTGCCTCTTCGGCCCTGGCAGCGGTATTGCCGCGCCCGAAATCTAAATCTTTATTGACGTAAGCACCGCTACCGGTGGCAATGAAAGCATAGCCGGCACTGACCAGATCTTCATAACTGCGCATCACAGTAAAACGCGAAATGCCCAGTGTCTTACCCAGGTCTCTAGTGGACGGCAGCTTTTCGCCCGGCTGCAAGTAGCCATGCTGAATAGCTTTCGTAAGCTCGTCGACGATTTGCCTGTAAATAGGCTTTGCCAGACCGGCATCGATATCGATCAAGACATTCATTTTTGAACCTGGGGTTGGAACACCCAGCTAATGTAATGCCGGCCAGTGGCGAAGTTGTTTTGAAGTTGTTACGGTGCACTCGAGGCTATATAAAACGCGGCCGATACCAAATGGCACGACCATTTTAGAATTAAGAGCGCGAACCGCTCGCCAATTCAGCCAGAGTTTTGGTTGCCCCGGCGGCCACAAAAGTATTCTGATCTTCTGCCAGAGCCGACAAAATGGTGTTCGGCACTTTGTGATTGCCGGCGATGGAAAGCCTTACATCTTCATTAGCGTCTTTAGCCAACTTCTCGAGCAGAGTAGCTGAAATATTTGGATTTTCAGAAACGCCCAGCCGGACTTCAGAGTCTTCGTCATCGGCCAGCTTGCTCAATAAATGCTCCGGAGTTTCTGGATTTTCACCAACTCTGGCCCTGACCCGAGCATTTGTGTCCACAGCCAGCTTGGCGAGAATGATGGGCGATGTATGTGGGTTGCCTGCCAGCACAAGGCGCACATGTGTCTCTTCTTCAACCGGGTGGCGTTCGCCCCCGGCATTTTCTGCCTGCAATTCACAAATTGCGCGAACCAGCACCGAAAGTTTTGCTGAAGTAATTGGTTTAGCCAGATAATAATTCATCTTGGTTTTTAAAGCTTCCATCACGTCTTCATCGCGCTGCGACACAGTGAGAAGCACAACCGGAATGCCTTTAAGGTGAGCATCACTCTTAATTTCTTCCAGAACTTCATGGCCGTTTTTACGCGGCATGTTTAAATCTAAGAGAATCAAATCTGGTAAGCGTTTGGTTTCCGACCGCTTCACTTCATTGAGATAATCCATCGCTTCAACGCCGTCGTTAACGACCTGCAGCGTATATTTAAGATCTGAACGCTTCAGGGCTTCCTGGGTAAGGCGTACATCTGAAGGTGTATCTTCAACCAAAAGTATTTCAATATTAGTGTCCATGGCCGCTCTCCTCGGGGGTCTTCTTGCTGCTGGTAGCGTAAATAGGAATATGCACCCCTGTCCTAATTCCGACTCCACCCAAATTCTGCCGCCGTGCAATGCGACTATCTTCTTACAGATGGCCAGGCCCATGCCTGTACCCTTATATTTTGTTTTGCCATGCAGGCGGGCGAACATATCAAATATTCGATCTGCATATTTTGAATCAATGCCGATGCCGTTATCTCTTACAGAAAATAGCCATTCATCAACAGTTCGCTCGGCTGTAATGAAAATTTGCGGCGGTTGCTCACCACGATATTTAATAGCGTTACTAATTAGATTCTGGAATAGCTGAATCAGCTGCGAGCGATCAACAGCTACTTCAGGCAAGTTATCGACTTCGAGAGTAGCATGATTTTCCTTGATTGAAGCATCAAGGTTTGCAAGTACCTCTTCAATAACTCCGTCAACGTCAATAGAGGGCGAAGCGGAGAAGTCATTGTCATGATTAGTAATGCTTGAATGCAAAAGCACAGATTGAATTAATTGCTGCATGCGATGAGTGCCGTCCAGAATATATTCTATGAACTCTTCACAATCTTTATCCAGTTGTCCTTTTGTACTTTCAGAAAGCAAATTGACAAAGCCTTGCACCGCTCGCAGTGGCTCTTGCAAATCGTGCGAAGCGATTTTTGCGAACTGTTTAAGTTCTTCGTTTGAGCGCGTTAGCTCAGTGGTGCGCAGCTCAACCCGGCGTTCGAGCTCTTCATTGAGTTGCCTGCGCTCGGTAATATCGCGACCAAAGGCGCAATAAACACAACCATTATCAACCCGCACTCTAAAAATTCCCATCTCAATAGGAAATTCATGACCGTCTTTATGAGCGCACATCAGCTCGCTGTGCATCCGCGAAAAATCGTCGTCTTCATCACTTTTAAAGAATGTCGCCACTTCGCGCGTGTACTGCCTGCGCAAATGCTGAGGTACGATCATTGATAGCGGGCGCCCTAATGCCTCTTGGCGCATATAGCCGAAAGTGCGCTCGGCCTGCGCATTCCAGTCTGTTATGCGCCAGTGTGAATCCATTGATATAAAAGCGTCATAAGTATTTTCGACGATAATGCGCAGTCTCTTTTCACTGCGAATTAAAGCCAGTTCAACATTATTGCGTTCGATGGCATAACCGAGACAGCGATAGACAGAATCATCGCTGGCTTGCCCTTTAACCAGATAATCTTGAGCGCCTTTTTTCAGTGCGGTCAGAGCGACGTCCTGGTCGTCGATACCGGTTAAAACGACAGTAGGAATGTCCGGCGCTGCGGCGCGTATGCGGTAAAAAGTCTCCACTCCCTGACTGTCAGGAAGCGAAAGGTCTAGGAGAATAACGTCAAATGCAGAACTATGGAGCAGGTCGAGGGCTTCCATTAAAGTGGTTGCACACTGGACGGTTACGCCTCTTTGTTCCAGCTTGCTTCGAGCGACGTCAGCTTGCACCAAGCTGTCTTCTACCAGAAGTACTCGCATTCTTTCCCAATCCTCGTTGACCCACTCTTCCTACTTACCCAGTAATGCTATACGCTGAAGATACTTAGTCCTCCTGATTACCGACAAGAGAAGTGTCATGCTACAGAACCGTTTTAGGCAAATTAGTTCCCAAACATTAGCACTGGCAATGCTGGCCCTGCTGGCAACACCCGCACTAGCTGCTAAAGAAGTGCTGAGCGGCGAAATTTGCTCAGCACGGGTGCATCAGCTCACCAGCGAGGTGAACTGGTTCAAATCATTGAATAAAGCCGAGGATGAGGCCGCGCGCTCGGGTAAATTAATTGTCTGGGTGCATATGCTGGGAAAAATCGACGGCAGTACGTGAAGTGCCGGCAATAGCCTGAGGGCCGTGTCGCTCTCATCGGAACCAGTTTTTTCAATGCTCAAAAACGATTTTGTTGTCGGCTACAGAAATATCGAAAATCAAAAGTATGCCGGTGCGTCCGGTAAACACAAACCTGACGAAGCGGCGGTAGATACCACCAATGGCGCCGGGGCGCACAATTTGCAAATTTTTGTTCTGGCCGCCGACGGTACAATTCTGACCTGCCTACCCGGCTACTGGCATGCTCAAGACCTGGAGCAAGAATTGGCTTTAGCCAGGCAATTAAACGCGGTCTGGACCAATGCCGACCTGAGTCTGACCGACAAAAAAGCGCAATTCACAAAGATGCAGTTGGCGCATATAGTCGAACACGACAGGGGCATGGCCAGTCGCAGTCATATGCAGGGCTTTGACCTCAAGTACGAAGCTAAAAAACCGGCCTCTGACTTTTTCTACAACCCACGGGCCGTGAACCCCACTACCAGCGACACTCCCGCTCGGAACGTCAAAACTGTCGATATTGTTATGCACGAGCGCATGGCGTCACATCCTTTTGAGCCCTATGAGCGCTTTGATGTCGCTCAATATTCTGATTACGGTAAGCCTACTTACGATAAGCATGAGCAATATCTGGACGCTTCGGGCAAAATCGCACCCGGAGCGGACCTCGCCAGCCAGCCTATGATTGGCAACACACCAAAGGCGCACCCAATCAAGACTCAAGCTAAGCGCACCGGCAGCCGGGTGGCACGCACAACGCTAAATCAGGGCATGCGTTATGGCATTCGGGCGCTGATGCGCTAAATTCGGTCATGGTAAATCTTTGTCACGGCTAGTTTCACCGCGCCCGTAAGTGGGCAGATAAGGTAATGGACTTTCACTTATTTAAGTCGAGAAATCAAATGCTTTTAAAAACCCGCACCGGCGATCGGCCAACCATCAAGTTTCAGACTTACCGACAGGGCGATGTGCTCGTGCAAAAAATCGATAAACTGCCGGCGGATGCACGGGCGGTAGAATGCGAGAAGCGTATTATTTTGCAATTCGGCGAAGTCACAGGCCATGCCCACGCCATAAGCACAGATACCGCATCATTCTTTACAGCCAAAGGTGAGCGCTATGTCGTCACCAAACCGGGCGGAGCCAATCTGGTGCACGAAGAGCACGGCACAATATTCTTGCCCGAGGGCGTTTATCGCGTCGTGCAACAAAGGGAGTACGTACCGGAGGCGCCTCCTCGAGATGTCATCGACTGACAGTGGGCCCATCACCTGGCTACCTCCTGCTGATCAACATCTTTTAGAAGACACCCTGACCAAGTGGCGGGGAATTGGTTTTTCCACCAGCCCGAGCGATCGCGGCCAGGCTGAAGCAGCGGCTAACGAAGCTTATCGCGCTGCCGGCCTGGCACCACCAAAACTTTTTATCTGGCTGCAGTCTCCATGGGCCGGAAATACGGCTATGAAGCTTATCTACAGTGATGTGGATTGGCCCGCTCAACTCAATACCGGCCAGGTCGATGTCTGGGATAAAGTCTGGCAGCAATCGCTCAAGACCGTGGGAGAAATGGTTGGCCCTGAAACCTGGCAAGCAGTGCGCCGCAACATTCGCCAGGCAGCTACAAAAAAAATTGCCGAAAAGCATGGCATTGCCATCGAAAAACAGGTGAAAGATTTATTCGCTGAAAACCTTGGCATTTATGTCTGGAAGTATGTGCGGCAATTAGCAGGAAAATCAGTCTACAAGCAAATTCGCGCTCTGGCAGAAGATGAAGTCAAAGCACAAATCGGAAGCAAGCTTTCGCCTGTGGTTGCCGATCAGATTTATCACGAACTGGTTAAACCACTGCACCAGCAAGTCTGGAGTTATGTTGCCGAGCCACTCAGGCAAGTAGTGCCCGGCATGGCCGGCGTGCTCGCCGGTTTGCAAAAATGGGACGGCGGCTTTGGTCAGCATGATAGCGGTTGGCTGGCCTATTATGATTTTGTCAGCCAGATAGGCGTAGAAGGAACAGCGCCATTACACGGTTTAATCGAGCTGGCAAAAACCAGCAGCTGGTGGTGGCCATTTGAAAATGTCTGCATATTGACCGACAAACCAGAAACATTGCACCGCGATAATCGCAGCCGGTTGCATAACGAAACCGATATGGCTATGAAGTTTCGCGATGGCTGGGGCATTTATGCCTGGCATGGAGTGCTCGTTCCCGCCTACGTTGTGCTTTTGCCGGAGCCACTTACTTTTGATTTAATTGAGTCTGAACCAAATGCTGAGATTCGCCGCGTACTGATTGAACGATATGGACTAGACAATTATTTGCGCGAAGGGCGGGTAATTAAAATTCACCAGGATCAGTGCGGCATTCTATATCGCATGAACCTGGCTTCAGATGAGCCTATTCTTGTAGTCAGAGTGCAAAACTCCACACCAGAACCAGATGGAACGATTAAAGAGTATTTTTTGCGCGTGCCACCAAATATGATGCGGGCGCGGCAAGCGGTGGCCTGGACCTTTGGTTTAAGTGAAGAAGAATATGCTCCCCTGGCAGAGACATGACCAGACGGGCTCTGCCTCTAAAGG
>JADYXQ010000119.1 GCA_021772135.1 Candidatus Obscuribacter sp. | reverse complement strand
GCCTGTTTCAGTAGGCATCATAAAGGGTTTGGCATAGTCTCGTCGCCACCACCGACCGGTCTGCCATTTTTCACCGATGCTGGTAAAAGCATAGCCATAAACGCTGGCACGCAAGAATGCAGGCGGCTCCTGCGGAAAGGGATTTTTATCCATCAGGGCCAGTACGTCTTCTGATCCGGCAAGAATTTTGCTGGCAAAATTAGAGAACCATGGGCTTTTAGCAAGAGGAGCAAGCACGGCAAATCGCATGCGCCAGTCTAAACGCGGTTGAAAAGGTTCTACCACAGGCGGTGCGCGATAAAGATCACCAATTTTATATTTAAAGCTATAAGGTTTCCATTCAACCAGATCGTTGCTGCCCTCGATAATTATCTCGGTACGCGATGGTAAAACATTGGCGTAAAGGCCGTAGGGGCTGCTGATGTAATAGAAGCGCAAAGCGTTTGCCATTCCTTTGAACGGCTCGACAATTTGCGAACCTTCAAAAGCTCTTGAATAGAAAGTTGTGCTTGTAAGAAGCAGCAGAAACACAGCAAAACACGCCGAGAGCGACCGTCTCAGCTTACCATCAAAAGGTAAAGCGACAAAGTTTTTCCACCATCTCAGAGCAAAAAATTCTTTGCCCTCCGCCGTTGGCTCAGGTTCAATTAATAGCCTTTGACTGAGCGCCTGCGGAAATACCTTCTGCAAAATCTGATCGTCAATCAAAAGAAAACATAGCGCTGCGCTGAGAATATTGAAGAATCCATGATTGCCGCTCACATATATGAAAAGTTGTAATCCCAATAGGGCAAAAGCACCCACCAACCTCAATTTGCGTGGGGCAAAAATCAAAAACGGCACCAGCAATTCCACCACAAAAGTAGAGGCGGTAGAAATATACTGCATCCATTGCGGCGCTTGATGGGCCAGCCACGCTACCGGGTTGGGTAAAAGTTGCGTTTCATAGTAGTGCCTCATGGCCGACATGTCTCTCCAGGTGACGCTGTGGCTGCCAATCTTGACCAGGCCAGATAAAAACATCAGACGAAAAAGCAGCCAGTAAAGAAAGAACAAAATCATTCTCGAGTACGGCTGGCCCTTGCGACCGAATGGGGCATCTACCACTGCCCATGGTGCAAAAAATATGGCAAGAAAGCCGGCTTCCAGCAGCAAATGATCCCACTGAAAATGCAAGAACACCCGACCGACAGCAACCAGCGAAAGATAGAAGAGAAAGAGCAGTACCAGGGCCGGGCCGGTACAAACTCCTATAAGCACAAACAAAGCTAAAATGGCACCGCCGGCAGTGAGAAAGTTGAGCATGCAATCACTGCTGTCAAGCCATAGCAATGTGGGGTGAATCAGCCAGGCATCAATGCCGCCTTTATCATGAAAATCACGCAGAGTCAGCTGAGCCGGTAAAATTCCGTCGCTGCCGAACAAACCGTTTACTTGCGCAAAAGAAGAAATGAAAGCGTAAAAATAGCAGAGACCCAGAAGGCGCAAGAAGAGCCAGGCAGACAGCGAAAACGAGCCTCGATAATCTACATCTGCTGACATCCGGCTATAAGTCGCTCCTCGTGCTCTGCTTTACTTCATTGTGGCCACTGTGTGATTATACTGAAATAGTTTGGGGCGAGGCAAATCGAAGGTCGAACATGCACCCAAAAGTAATCTGGTTTTCTATATTTCTAGGAGCGTTTTTCCTCCTCTATATAATTTTCAAAATCACGTGGCAGGCAACGGGCTTAAACTCTCTACGCCTGCCCACTTACGCCGGCAACTGGTATGTGGGCAAAAAAAGTCGCTTAATTGAAGATCTCGATTTCTGTTCACGGGCAGCCCAACCTGTTATCGACGGCGAAAGCGCTGGCCGCCTGAGTGCCGCAAAACAAGAATTAACGAGACCGATTTTGGCCATTATCGCTCCCCATGCCGCTTATCGCTATTCGGGCAGAGTCGCTGCGCACAGTTACCAGGCGCTAAAAAATCAGAAAGTAAAACGCATTTTTCTCATTGGGCCTTGCCATCAGGTGCGTTTTCACGGGGCGGTTCTACCAGTCAGTCGCGTTTTCAGAACGCCGTTAGGTGATTCACCGGTTGACTCTGAAGTGACGCTAAAGCTTTTGCAGTCGCCTCTTTTTCGCGAAGACGAAGCCATTCAAAAATTTGAACACTCTATTGAGATGCAATTACCGTTTATTCAACACACTTTCGGCAGCATAAAGATTGTGCCTGTTTTAATCGGCAATATGTCAGATCCGGCAGAACTTGAAAGCATAGCCAGGCTGCTTAAAACGCAGTTGCAAGCAGACGATCTTGTTGTTGTCAGCTCAGACTTTACTCACTGGGGCCGCTACTATCACTACCAGCCTTTTAAAGAAGACATCAAAGAAAACATTACCAAACTAGACAGCAGAGCCTACAGCTATCTTGAACGACTAGATTTAAAAGGCTTTCGCGCTTTTAAACAAGAAACAGCTGACACCATATGCGGTTTTAACCCCTGTTGTATTTTGCTTGACATGCTGCCCAAAGATAGCCGCTGCACGCTGCTAAAATACAACACTTCGCAAGATGTTATGGGCACCGCTAGCAGGCAATCCCGCCAGCGATCAATCAGTTATATGGCAATCGCTTTTACGGGTTCGAGCTGGACAGAGTGAAGACAGCTTAGAAAACTACAGCTTAGTTGCCGTCTCCATCGCCATCACCATCGCCATCACCATCGCCATCACCATCGCCATCTCCACCGTCACCGCCGTCTCCACCGTCACCGCCGTCACCGTCACCGTCGCCGTCTCCATCAGAGCCGTAGCTGGTGTAGATGCTTTCGTCGTTGACTTCGGTGAGGGCGCTGTATGAGGGCCAGCGTGGGCGGAATTTGATTTCGCCGGTAATGCCGCCGTTAATATAGGTTGGTCGATTAGCACCGGCACCGCCGTCGGGGCCATCAATAAAGGTCCCCATGGTGCCTTGTTTCTCGCGCAGGCCTCCATCGGGCCAGCCCATATCAGTGGCAGGGTCAGCCGGGCCGTACGGTACTGAGCAAGGCTGGCCGGCGTGTTTGCCACCGTTAGTTGGGCCTAGCTTGTAGCAATAGTCGCGTACAAAGATGTCGTAGCGCAAAGTATTTGTCGAGTTGAAGGCCAGTCCCGACACCGCATAAATTTGTCTTTGCGAAACCGGCATGGTTGGCGAAGCGTCCATGTAGACTTTATTCTGGGCAATCGCACCGGCGCTGTTGATGTCATAACGCAGCATGTGGCAAGCGTCATCTTGGCCGATGGGCAAATTAAGAGCGGCCAAAAACGAATCGACATCGAGACCGGGACCGGCATTGCGAATCCAGTCGTAGATGGCGATGCGCAAAAGCTGACCGATAGGCGGAGACGGGTTGTAAGGGCCCATGTCGAGTTTCAAGCGGGTCAAAGCGGTCTGCGGATAGTCGCCGTTAGGCGGGCTGCGCAATACATCGGTAGGAGCTTTTGCGAACAGCGGGTGTGTGAGCACGCCGAAGAGCGAGCCGATATCAGGTGGGCTGCCACGGGAGAAGGTGACTGCCAGACTGCCTGGTTTAGGCCGGCGATCGACTGAGCTTGCCGGAATGGCGCGAGCTACTGCGTGAATTGATACATTGTTGCCGGTACCGTCTTGCTTTTCATTAGTCTGCTGGTCGGCTTCCATTCTGACCACAGACTTGATTGTGTAAGGCAAATCGGCTGCGTCCTCTTCGAAATTTTTGTGGTCAACCAGCTGGGTTGAATTGGCTACTGCAGTGAAAACATAGTCTTTAGAATTGTAGGGCACGTTGATGAAAGCGCGATAGTTGCCGCCTAGCTGCATGGCGGTGGTCAATTCGGCATACTTGTTTGGTGTAGGAATGGGTGTGAGAGTGGGGTTGCCGCGCACGACACCGAGAGTCATTTTCATGCTGCCGGGAACGAGAGAGGTGGGGCAACCGGTCATATTAATGCGGTTAGCGTTATAGGCGGCAATTGCATCAGCCAGCGGATTTATCGTCTTGCCATCTACATCTACGGCAGTACCACCACCGGCAAGGTTATCTAATACCGAGTTGAGTTTGTCTTTGGCACTCATGGCATTGATATAGTCGCGATTGGCACAGGCTTTAAATGTAGGATCGTTGAATTTGTCGGCAATGATACTATCGAGTCTGACTGTGGCTAAAAGCGTATTGATGCCTGTGACCGGAAGGTAATAATTGTCGCCGGCTTTGGTGCCGGTGCGGGTGGGCGGATAATCAGACATGGACACCAGACCCCAGTTAGAGTCTGAAATCACGACCTTGCCCACGTCAGTAGCAGCAGCTAATGCTGCCGCATCAATAGCTGAAACTTGTTGATTATATTGACCGATTGTGCGCACATAGCTAAGGGCAAAATAGCAAACCGCAGCAGCAAGGAAGGCCGTGCAACAGATTGAAAAAATCAAAATGTTGCCGCGGTCATTTCTTTTGAGCTGAAGTTTCAATTTAAGCGGCCAGAGCTGCGGTTTTAGCATTGCTTAACGCACCACGATAATGCGAACGTCCATTGTGCCCTTATTGTTTTTATAGGCCTTTCTCACTTTGCTATCTTTAGAGCTGAGGCCACCTTTCATGAAATTGCCAATCAGCAATTCTCCACTCTGCCCAGTGGGCGCCAGAACCATTTGTTGAGACTTGCCCATAACAAATTCTACGCTGCCAAGCTTACCTTTCATGAAACCCTGTTTTTCAATTGAGTCATCATAAGCCGTCGAATTAGCGCCATCAGCATTGCTGGCTACAAGCGAACCTTTGCCATTTTCCCAGGAGCCGTCAGCTTTGTAGTCAATATATATTTTGTCGCCGTCTGAAACCTGCACCGATGTGTGAGTCCAGTCAGGTTCTTTAGCGGCAACCGACAACACCGTTTGATCGTTGATGCTGGCGCCTGAATTATCAATGCTCTGGAATACATCGGGAGTGAGCCAGGTAGTTCCACCGCTTGAAACTGCTACTGAAGCAGGATCAAGACCTGGAGGATTATCAAGATTGATGCCCGAAGTGCCGCCGCTCAACAGAGTCGGGTTGTTGGCAGTAGCCAGGCCAGTAGGGTGTTCGCTGGCCGAGTGAGCTGAAAAAGATAAGTGGAATGGAGCGCCAATACCCGGCACGCCGGTGAGGAAAGGAACGGCGCCAAGATTGATAAAAGGCTGCACGTCATAGGCTGTAACACCTTTGTACTCGTACAATTTGGCGTTCGGATCGACCGGACCGGTAACTCCGGTGTTGGGGCCGAAGGAAGCTGATGTGCCTGTGCCAGTGTCGGTTGCAGTAATGAAGAGATCAGAGCCACAACCTTTATAGCCTGCATAGGGTGTCATTTTCAGAAATTGAGTCATACCCGAGGCATTGATCAAATTAGCTTCATCGAAAAATGCAGCCAGTGATGTAGTGAAATCAGGTTGTTTAGCTGCCCGCGAGACATTAGTCACTGTGGCAAAATAAATGGTGACGGCCGCCATGCCGATAAACACCATATTGATCAAGGGAAACAGGAAGAAGAAGAAAAGGATAAAAAGAGCTACAGGCATTTCGGACATCTGTCCACCTGCCTGATTTCTTGCTTTCACTTGCTTAGTCATTGACACGCACGCCTCGCCAGCATCAGGTCAGCAATTGACATCCAGTACCAACATACCCAATTTATCAATACTCCATGGCTTTTTGTGGGCATATAGCCCGCCAAAACCCTAATTTAATCTGCTTTCTAGCCATGACAATTCCAAACTGTAACGATCAGCGTCAACCGGCTCAAAAATTAGTTAGTGCCGTCTGAGGTGAACAACGAAAACAAGCTGCCGCTAGCGCACCATCTGTAGTACCATTATCAAATGATCTCAGCCAACAAATTGATTATCGTCGCCTGGTCTCTTGTGCCCTGGTTCTGCATGTTGGCTGGCCTGCATTATTTTCACAGCATCCTCTGGACATTCTTTCTCTATCACGGCTGCTGTGCCATTCCCGCCATTATCTGGAAGCGCCACCACTGGAGCAAACACCTAAGTCGACCCACTGCCAGACAACTGATTATTTTACTGGTGGCCGCACTTTTATTTGGTGCTTACACCTACTATGCTTATCATCTGGTCGGCACTCATATTTTCAATAAGCAACGGGCTTTAGCCAGTCTCAACTTTCGTGGTTTTCGCCCCGACTGGCTTATCCCCATGAGCATTTATTTTGTCACCATCAACCCACTGATTGAAGAATTATTCTGGCGAGGAGTGGTGCTCAATGAGCTGAGCAGTCGAGACACCAAAATTTTCAGCCTGCCGGTGCTCTGGACCAATTTTCTCTTTGCCGCCTGGCACGTGATGGTAGTGCGCCTTTTCGTGGCACCACTGTTTCTCTATGTCGGTTTTATGATCGTGTTGTCTGTAGGCGTTTATTTATCGTGGATGTACCGCAAGACCGATTCGCTGGTGCTGCCTGCCTTGTGGCACGGCCTGGTTTTCGACCTGGCTGTGGTTATACTGCTCTGGTCGGTGGTGCTCGGTTAGTCGTCTAAACCAATTGAACCGCTGTCTTCATCGTCATCGACTTTGTCGTTCACCACTGCCGTCCACTTCAGTTCAGACAGTGCTTCGTCTAAAGTCAATTGATGTTTGCGCGCGTGGTTAATGGCGATGATCGCCTGCTCCATTGTGATTTTTTCGTCGCGCACCAGCATCAGTGCTCGCAAAGTGGCGTGCAGTGTAGGCTCGTCGATTGCCCCGGTAACCAGCAAAATTTTACCCAGCAAAGCCGAGTTGCGACGGGCATCACGCAGAGCTTTGCGAATATCGTTATCGTTGACGATACCGGCCGCCTTGAGCATTTCGCCCAGGCGAATGCGTTCTTTTACTTCCGTGCCGCTCAAATCTAATTCTGAAATAGCGCGTGCCAGAGTAATCTGGCGTTCGGCGACATGACGCAGAGCCTCAGCCGCTTTAAGGGCACTGAGAGAGTGGCTGGCCACGATTTCTTGCAATTTCAGGGCTGTGTCAAGAATGCGTTTGCTGATAAAGCCGCCTTCCACCAGCATTTGCCCAACGGGCACTTCGCGAATCAAGCCCATCTCTAAAGCAGTCATCAAATCTGGTTCATTAACCAGACCAGACAGAACCAATAGCTCGCCGAGCTTGACCCGCTGCCGGGGCGGCGGACGATAGAAGCCCAGATCCATCAGAGAAACTTCGATATTGACCCGGCGGAAGCGACTTGATTTGAGCGCTTGCAGCGACTGTGGTCGCGAAATTTTGCCGTCACGCACGAGCACCTGAGCCGTGAGAGCGGCTGAAAGCATTTCTTCTGAAATGGCGCCAGTCAAAACCAGAATGCGACCGAGAGGTAAACCGGTCTCCTGACTGGTTTTAAGCGCATCTTTTAATTGCGGTTTGCCGATGATGTCGGCTTCGACTAAAAGCTCGCCCAGCCTGGCTGTGGGCAGACGTGATTCTTTGACAAAACCGATTGATGCCAGGCAGGCTTCGAACTCAACGCCCTCTGTCTTATAG
>JADYXQ010000118.1 GCA_021772135.1 Candidatus Obscuribacter sp. | reverse complement strand
GCTTAAGGCTCTGCCAGCTGCCGACCCCGGCGGCGGCAAGCTTAGCTCTATATGGTTCGGCTGAAAATAGTTTTTTATCCAGAGACTTCGTCGGCTCCGTAGTTGCCACCATAATAATTTCACCTGCACTGGGCCGATGAAATATTGTTGTGTGCGGATAAACACTGACAAATGTTTTCAGTGCGCAAATAAGTTCTTCTTTAGTGAGACCATATAGCTGTAGCCACTGTGTCATGACGCCGCCTTGTGCCAGGCGGCTGCGGGTCAGCTGAAAAAACTCTCTAGTAAATAGTGCGCTGCTGCCGGCCACCCAGGGCTCTGCCGGTTGCGAAACAATCAAGTCGTAGGGCTTTGCTCGGCGCAAATATGTTCTGGCATCGGCGATGGTTATATTTATCTTTTCGCTTTGCGGTGCATAAGGAAATAGTCGAGATGCTTCGACAATTTGCGGCTCGATTTCAACTATATCGATTTTCTCAATATTAGGCAGAGTAGCGGCGATACCGCTTGTGGTGCCACTGCCCTGTCCAATAATCAGGCAATTTAAATGGTCGCCGCCGTGTATAAGAGCCGGCAGCAGACTGAGCAAGCTCTGTGTAGGCAGGTCTGAGCCGCCGGCGGGCTTGTCTAGGGCGGCAGGAATGGTTGCTTCAACTTTGCCGTCACTTTTTAGAATCAAGACATTTTTAAATTTGTTTTCTTCAACAGAAATTGTACTGTTGCGCCCATCTTTGTAAAAACGCAGAGGCAAAAACTGCTCTTCGAGTTTAACTTGTTCGAGCGCCTCTTCTGTAGCTGGAAAGTAAGCCATCCCACTGACCAATTTTTGTACGTTCAAAGGCGGCGATACTACCGGTAGTATCAGGGCAGGCAGCAATAGAAAAAGTAAAATTGCTGTGGCGAGAGTTAAAGATCGCCTGTGCATAATAGCCTGGGTCACGGCGGCCAGAGCCAGTGCTGCCAGAGCTATGGCCGACAGTCTCAGTGTGCCTTCTAACGAGCTCTGGCAAAAACTGTGCTCAATCAGTACAAAAGTGAAGAGGGCCGGGCCCACTGCCGAGCCTGCGGCAGAAGCAGTGTAGGCTTTACGCCAATCGTTTTGAGAGAGGCGGTTGGTAAAAAGAGGAAAGAGTAAACCAATCGAGAAACTGGTAGGAACAGCCAGCAATGCCGTGGCTAAAAAGCGCGGTAAAAAATATTGCCACTGGTCACCGGCAAATATCAAAGCTGCTCGCATTTGCTGAAAAATCTGTGGCAAATAGGCCGTGCATACTAGACAAAGCAAACAACTTAAAGCTGAAAGAGTAAGGGCAATAGCGCGAAACAACACAATATGTCTGGGCTTTTTCGCCAGGCGCACGGCCAGTGCGTTGCCCAGTGCCAGGGCGCCTACCACCGAGGCCACGGTAGCTGCTATGGCTTGAGTTGATGAGCCTAAAATCAAAGAAGAGAGTCTGATCCAGTCGCATTCGAGCACGGTGAGAATTAGGCCACCGGAAAATAGAAAAATGCCGCTCAGTAAACTGCAGCTCTCGTAATGGGCAAATTCATCGCTATCAAGTTGCATTTGCAGAGCGATTGCTAATAGTGCTGCCGGTGACGCTGCCAGTGCCAGAGCCAGAAGCGACTGGTTGATTCCCCAGAAAGGCAAAAGTACAAAACCAGCCAGCAGCGCGCCACACCATGAACCAAGGTTGCTATTGCAATAAATTAGATTGGCCGAATGATCGTCATAGCTTGAGGCCAGACTGCTGAGAAAAATAGCAGAACAAAATGACGGCAAAAACAAAGCTACTGATACAGTGGCCCAATCAATCAAATAAGCATTGTTCGATGCCAGTAAGATAGTAAAGAGCACGAGAGCTGCCGGTGTATATCTGACGATTTTCAAGCGAGTGGCGGCGCTGCATTTTTGCGCTGCCAGTGCGCCCAGCGAAAGGCCAATTAAAAAGACGGTGATGGTGATGGCCGAGGCGTAGGCGCCGGAGCCCACTCCACGCAAAGCCAGCCTTGAGAGAATTACTTCTAAGGCCAGTGATAGCGCGCCGCAGTTAAAGGCGACAAAAAAGGGGCTCAAATTCTTAATTATCAAGCCTCCCTTTCGCGGCACATACTCTTTCTGCGCCTTCTATTTGTGCACAAACTAGTATAGAACTTTGCAGTGCACTTGCCGAGCTGTTAAGCTTAAGGCTGCTGTACGATTTTAAAAGTGCAATGATCCTCAATTACGTTCACCTTCATAACTTTATGAGTTATGCCGATGCCAGGCTTGACCTGAACGGCATTGCCGTGGCGTGCTTGACCGGTTTGAACGGTGCGGGTAAATCGGCCATTCTTGATGCTGTTACCTGGGCTATCTGGGAAGAAGCGCGCGGTAGCTCCGACGAACTTGTGCGTCTGGGCGAAAAAGAAATGTGGGTTGAGATCACTTTTGCTCACGAGGGTAGACTCTATCGCGTGCGTCGTTCAAGGCAAAGACAGGTGGGTCGGGCTGGTGGCAAAGGCACATCGAAAGGTACCCTTGAATTTCAAATCGCTGAAGGTGATCTGGCTGGAGATTCTAAAGCACTTAAATGGAATAGCCTGACGGCAGCTGGTATGAAAGAAACGGGTAAACATATCAGTGAACTGTTGCGCATGGACTATGACACTTTTATTAATAGCGCTTATTTAAAACAGGGCCGGGCAGAAGAATTTACTACCAGATTGCCCTCTGAGCGCAAACAAGTCTTAGGCGAAATTCTCGGTCTCTCATATTTTGATAGGTTGCAAGAAGAAGCTAGAGACAGGCTGCGCGGCGTAAAGGCACAGATTGAGTATCTTGAGGGCACGCTTTCTGGGGCTCGCATGGTTGAAAGCGAATTTGCTCAAGTGCATACAGAACTTTGTGCCGCTCAAATCGAATATGACGATCTGGTGCTTGTGGCTCGCGATATTGAAGAGCAAGTTGTCGAACTTGGTGAGCGCATGCAGAAACTGAAGCTGATTGAGCTCACTCTTAAAAACAACGACAAGCGGCTTGAGCAGTGCAATGAAGCCTTGAAGAAAATAGACGATCAAAAAAAATCCATCGCGCAAAAGAAAAAATCATTGACTGATTTAATCGGCGACAGCTGCGAAATTGAATTGCAATTAAACGAATTCAATCAAGTGCGAGAGGAAGTAGAAAAACTTGATAGCATATCTTTGGAAGTGCAAGATTTAAATGATCGCAAGGTCGATCTAACTGGGCAGCTGGCTACTCTGCGAAGCCGCCTGGAAGTGAAGCTCGAAGGCCTAGAAGTGGAGTTTAGAGACCTGCAAAAAAATCGTGAGCGGCTCTTACGCGATACCGAAGATGGTGACAAGATTAAATTGCAATATCAAGACTTTCGCCTGTTGCTCGAAAG